>CAMVIC010000153.1 GCA_947167435.1 uncultured Clostridia bacterium
GAGCTCATGTATCTCCAGGGGCGGGTGGAGGAGATGGTAAAGCCCCCCTATGACAAAATCCACAGGGCCCAGAGCTTTTCCCGCAGGGCCTCTACCGCGGTGAAGCGGGCCCTGCCCCATCTGCACGCACTTTATCGGAAACGGAAAGGCTACGAGGACTATTGATGGATAAACGGGAACATGTAATCAGCAATTTCCTCTGGCGCTTCTGTGAACGCTTCGGCTCCCAGCTGGTGACGCTGGTGGTCAGCTTCCTGCTGGCCCGGATGCTGGACGTGGAGGTCTATGGTCTGACCAGCAAGGTGGCGGTGATTACGGCGGTGCTGCTGGTTTTTGTGGACAGCGGCATGGGCAACGCCCTGATCCAGAAGAAGGATCCGGACGACCTGGACTTCTCCTCGGTGTTTTACTTCAACGTCTGCTTCTGCCTGCTGCTGTATGCGGCGCTGTTCTTCGCCTCTCCGGCCATCTCCCGTATGTACCGGGAGCCGGAGCTGACCCCGATTCTGCGGGTGCTTGGGCTGACGGTGGTGGTCTCGGGCGTAAAGAACGTGCAGCAGGCCTACGTGTCCAAGACCATGCAGTTCAAGCGCTTCTTCTTTGCCTCTCTGGGCGGCACCCTGCCCTCGGCGGCGCTGGGCATCTTCATGGCCCGGCGGGGCTTCGGCGTCTGGGCGCTGGTAGCCCAGCAGCTCTCCAACGTCACCCTTAACACCGCCATCCTCTGGCTCACCGTGGACTGGCGGCCCATCCGGGCCTTTTCCCTGGAGCGGCTGAAGGGTCTGCTCAGCTTCGGCTGGAAGCTTCTGGCTGCCTCCCTGCTGGACACCATTTATCTGAAAATCTACCCCCTCATCATCGGCATACGGTATACCAACGCGGACCTGGCCTTTTACGAGCGGGGCAACTATATTCCCAGCCTCATCACCGAGAACATCAACTCCTCCATCGACAGCGTACTGCTGCCGGTGCTGTCGGAGCAGCAGGACCGGAAGGATCAGGTGCGGGAGATCGCCCGCCGGGCCATCAAGACCAGTTCCTACATCATGATGCCGCTGATGGCGGGCCTCGCGGTCTGCGCAGAGCCTCTGGTGCGCTTTCTGCTGACGGACAAATGGCTGCCCTGCGTGCCCTTCCTGCAGGTGTTCTGCGTGGTCTACGCCTTCTATCCCATGCACACCGCCAACCTGAACGCCATCAAGGCCATGGGCCGCAGTGACGTGTTTTTGCGTCTGGAGATCATCAAGAAGCTGCTGGAGGCGGCAGTGCTGGTATTCAGCATGCGCTTCGGCGTGTTTGCCATGGCCCTGGGCCTGCTGTCCTCGGACCTGATCTCTCTGGGCATCAACGCCTGGCCCAACCGCCGGCTGCTGGATTACTCTCTGGGGCGTCAGCTGCGGGATCTGTTTCCGGCGCTGGCCCTGTCGCTGCTGATGGCGGGATGTGTCTGGCCGGTGAGTTTGCTGCATCTGCCGGACGCGCTGACCCTGCTGATTCAGGTGCCTCTCGGCGCCGGTATTTATATTCTGCTCTCGAAGCTTCTGCACGTGGAGAGCTTCGACTACGTACTCTCCGCGGCGAAAAACCTGCTGCACAAGGGGTAATTTTGAATTCGGAATGATTCCCGCAGACTCACACCCAGCCCGTAGCGCCGAGCATTGCTCGGCACACCCCCCATGCCGACCCTTGAAGGACCAGGCTTTCGGCCGACCAATGGTCGGCCCTACGCCCGTCCCCTAATTCCGAATTCCGAATTCCGAACTCCGAATTCCCCGAAAGGAGCCCTTCATGCGCCCCATTCTGAAAAACAAGCTCTATCTGTACCTGACCGAGTTTTTCGCCGGCATGTCCGTCATGGCGGTGGAGCTGGGTGCCAGCCGCCTGCTGGCTCCCTACTTCAGCTCCTCCCAGATCGTGTGGACGATTATCATCGGCACCATCATGATCGCCATGGCCCTGGGGAACCTCTACGGCGGCCGGGCGGCAGACCGGGATCCGAATCCGGACCGGCTCTATCGCCGCATTCTGGTTGCCGCGGTCTGGATTGCTCTGATTCCCGTGCTGGGCAAGTATGTGATTCTGGGCGTCTCTGCGGTACTCATTTTCTCCGTCAACGCAAACTTTCTGATCTGGGCCGCCCTGGCGGCCTGCCTGGTGATCTTTGTCTATCCCCTCTTCCTGCTGGGAACGGTGACGCCCTCCCTGGCCAAGTACAGCATGGAGAACCTGGAAGACAACGCCCGGGTGGTGGGCAAGCTGGGCGCTGCCAACACCCTGGGCAGCATCATCGGCACCTTCGTCCCCACCTTTGTGACCATTCCCGCCGTGGGCACGTCCCTGACCTTTCTGATCTTTTCCGGCGTGCTGCTGGCTCTGGCGCTGGCCTATTTTCTCAGCGGCGGCCGGCGGCCCCGGGCAGGGGCGCTGATCGCCCTGCTGCTCTACGCCGGCTCCTGTGTGCTGGGTCACGCCTCCCACTTTGCCTTCTGGAAGGATGACCTGCGCTACGAGGGGGAATCGGTGTACAACTATCTGCAGGTGGAGGAGACGGACCGGGAGGTAATTCTATCCACCAACGTGCTCTTCGGCGTTCAGTCCATCCTGCGAAAGGACGGGGAGCTGACCGGCATGTACTATGACTATGCCCTGGCGGCGCCGCTGATGGCCGGAGGGGTCACGTCGGAACAGCCCCTGTCCCTGCTGGTGCTGGGCATGGGCACCGGCACCTATGCCGGCCAGTGCGCCCGCTATTTTCCCGGCATGGAGATTGAGGGCGTGGAAATTGACGGGAAGATCACTGCTCTCGCCCGGGAGTACTTCGCCATGCCGGAGAGCATCCCCGTGGCCACATACGACGGGCGGGCCTTTCTTGCCGCCGTGGACCGGCGCTATGACCTGATTCTGGTAGACGCCTATCAGGACATTACCATTCCCTTCCAGATGTCCTCCCTGGAGTTTTTCACGCTGGTAAAGGAGCACCTGAAGGAGGACGGCGTGCTGGTGATGAATCTGAACATGCGGAGCCGTGAGGCCGACGGCATCAACCGCGCCCTGTCGGACACGGTGGCAGCCGTTTTTCCCACGGTATACACGGTGGACGTGCCCGGCTCCACCAACCGGGAGCTTTTTGCCTCCATGTCCCCGGAGCTGACCGGGCGGATGGACGCAGAGCTTGACGCGCTGCCCGAGGGTGCGCTGAAAGCGCTGCTGCAGCAGGTCCGCGCGGGACTTGCGCCTTACGAGGCCGGGGATGCGGTGATGACGGACGACCGGGCGCCGGTGGAACTGCTGGGCATGCAGGTCATCGACGAGCTGATCCGGGACGAGGTGGCCTGGTACCGGGGCATCTATGAGACCGAAGGCCTGCGCGGCCTGATCGGCGCGCTGTAAGATTTAATTTGGAATTATGAATTCGGAATTCGGAGTTATTATGCAGACCTGCACCCCGCCCGTAGGGGAGGAGCTTGCTCCTCCCGCAGATTCGCGCCCGCCCCGTAGCGCCGAGCATCGCGACGGCCGAAGGCCTA
This sequence comes from uncultured Clostridia bacterium, assembly GCA_947167435.1. The sequence continues at coordinate 3,528 of CAMVIC010000153.1, forward strand.
GTCCTTTAGGGCGCGGCACGCCCCGCCGTATTTGCCGACCAATGGTCGGCCCTACGCCCGCCCCCCGCAATTCCGCATTCCTAATTCCGAATTCTCAGCAAGGAGCCATCCATGATTGTAATCATCCTGATGCTGCTTGGGGCGAACCTGCTCTTTGCTCTGCTGGCTTTGAAAAAAGGAAGTACCCTGCCCGCCCTGGGTACCATGTGGCTGGATGGCGTCAGGCAGTCTTTCACCGTCGTTAAGGTGATGCTGGCCATCGGCGCGGTTACCGCGCTCTGGCGGGCTTCCGGCACCATCGCCGGGGCCGTGTACTACGGGGTGCGGCTCATTACGCCGCACCTGTTTCTGCCCGTGGCCTTCCTGCTGACCAGCCTGCTCAGCTATGCTCTGGGCACCAGCTTCGGCATTGTGGCCACCGTGGGCGTCATCTTCATGACCCTTGCCCGCAGCGGCGGGGTGGACCCCACGGTGACCGCCGGGGTGCTCTTTTCCGCCGTCATGGTGGGCGACCGGGGCTCGCCGGTTTCCTCCTCGGCGGTCACGGTGGCGGAGCTGACAGGCACGGATTTGTTTGCCAATGTCCGGCAGATGCTTCGCACCGGCGCCCTGCCCTATGGCCTGTGCTGCCTGGTCTATGGTCTGCTGGCCGTCCGCCATCCCATCCGTGGAGTAGACCCTGCGGTGCTGGAGAGTCTGGCGGCGGAGTTTGCCTTCTCCCTTTGGATTTTTGTGCCGGCGGTGCTGATGCTGGCGCTGCCGCTGTTTCGCGTGCCCGTGCTGCATTGCATGGGGCTCAGCGCCCTCAGCGGCGCTTTGGTCTCCCGCTTCGTGCAGGGCATGGACTGGGCCGAGCTTCTGCGCTGCTGTCTCTTTGGCTATACCGCCCGGGACGCGTCCCTCACCCATATTCTGAGCGGCGGCGGCATCCGCTCCATGCTGGATACCTGCGCGGTCATCCTGCTCGCCTGTGCCTGCTCCGGCGTGTTTCAGGGCACGCATATGCTGGCCCGCCTGGAGAAGAGTCTGGCCCGGCTTGCCGGGCGCATCGGGCTGTTTCCCGCCATGATCCTCACCTGTCTCTGCTCCTCCGCCCTGTTCTGCAATCAGATCATCGCCATCGTCATGGGGCGGCAGCTGATGGGTCCCATCTATGAGCGCCGCGGAGAAAGCCGGCAGCAGCTGGCCCTGGATATTGAAGACACGGCCATTACTCTGCCCGCGCTGATCCCCTGGTGCATTCTCAACAGTCTGCCGCTGAAGCTGATGGGCGCGGATTACCGCAGCATCCCCTATGCGGTGTTTCTTTACGCGGTCCCCCTGTCGGGCCTGCTGCGCGCCGCCCTG
>CAMVIC010000154.1 GCA_947167435.1 uncultured Clostridia bacterium
GGAAAGAACGTCTCCGGTCAGCATAACCAGGTTCCCGACGCCCAGATTGCGCAGGGTCTCAAGCGCGTCAAATGCGCCTTCCCTCACTCGGTCACTGACCATGATATGTCCCCAGTATTCGTTTTCAACCGCCACATGGACGGCGGATCCGGTCCGGTTCGGCACCTTGTACCAGATGCCGTGCTCCGTCAGGAAATCAGCGTTTCCCACATAGACGTGCCGTCCCTCGATAAACGCACTTACTCCCCTGCCCGGCGTCTCTTCAACGTCCAGGACGCTCTCGCCCATATCACGGGTCCAGCCCGCAGCCTGCTTCAGTGCCAGCGCAATGGGATGGCGTGAATGACTTTCCGCCACGGCGGCGACCATCAGCAATTCCTTCTCACTGACGCCGGAGGGAAACACGTCCGTGACGGTATACTTTCCTTCCGTGATGATGCCGGTCTTCCCAAAGACGAAGGTCTTGGACAGAGCCAGCTTTTCCACCACATTTTTCTTTCTGATCAGGATGCCTCTGCGTGCGGCGCTGAGAAGCGCGCCCCGATAGGCCAGCGGAACCGTAACCAGAACCGCGGCAGGAGACGTGAGCAGCAGAAAGATCACCATGCGGCGCAGCTGCTCAACCCATTGATGGTTCAGAAGCGGCACCACCACGCCGATGATCAGCGACAAAACCGCAACGCCAAGCAGGTAGTAACCGGAATAGCGTCGGATTCTCTTCTCCAGTCTGCTGCGCTTTGCATCCTCTCCCGCAAAGCAATTTACCAGTCTCCCGGCAGCGGACTGCTCAAAACTGCGCAGAACCCGAATGCGAATCGCCGCACCTGCATTTACACAGCCGGAGGCGACCTCATCCCCGGGGCCTGCGGAGCGTACGCCCGTGCGCCCGGTGAGCGGCGAGGAATCCACCGTAGTGACCCCTTCCAGGATTTCCCCGTCCAGGGGGATGGTTTTCCCCACGTCTACCCGTACGACGTCATCCACCTGCACGTTTTCTGCCAGGACTTCCCGCAGCTCGCCCTCGTGTTCCACCCATGCCTTGTCCGGCAGCAGCTCACTCATGGCGGCAGCGGCGGCGTCTCCCCTGAGCAGGGCATAGCCCTGGGCCAGTTCTCCGGCGCGATAGAGAATCATCGCCATGGTGCCGGCTGCGTGTTCCCCGATGCAGAATGCCAGAATCACGGCCAGCAGGATAAAGGGCTCCTCATTGGGCCACTCTCGCCGCGTCAGGCAGCGGACGCAGCGAAGCGCCGGCGTAAACGCCGACAGGAGCGCCGCCATGGCGTAGATGACAATCCGGCTGAACTCCGCCACGCCCAACAGGGATGCCAGGACATAAAGTAGCAGGGAGAACAGCACCACAGCCAGCTCCTGTATGGAGAAAACGCGTTCCACGTTACTCCGCTTCCGGGGTCTGAGCTCAATAACCCGGGGCAGCAGCGGTGCTTTTTCCTTTATGTCCTTTTCATTCTTGTTATTGGGTGATGCCAGATGCCTGGCCATATGCAACCCTCCCAGACTTATTCTATCTGCAATTGATACTGTCGACTTCAGCGCGTCGTTTTCTATTTCTGCGGCTCTTTTCATACAGGAGGCAAAACAGCCCCACAACGGCAAGTCCGATCAGGCTGCCTGCCGTGTCCACCAGCACGTCCGAAACCCTGCCGGCCCTGCCGGCGACGAAAGTCTGATGCCATTCGTCGGTACTGGCGTAGAAAACGCACAGACTCAGTGTACACACGACTGCCGAAAGGCATCTGCGCGCCGCGCCTGCAAAAGCTTCCCGGAAAAACAGGAAACTGCTGATACTCAGGCAGCAGTATTCGAACATATGAGCGTACTTCCGGATGTCATATTCCGCACCCTTCTCTGACAGCTTCGGCAGGAAGCGACCGAGAAAGGAGCCGATCAGGCTGTTCAGAAAGCCCTTGCTCATCCGGCTGGATGAGTCGGCATCCCGGGCAGACATCACAAAAATAAAAACCATGATTGCAAGGGTAATTCCGCCCGTCACAAGAAGCCGGATCAGATGCTTTCTTTCCTGCTCGTCTTTCTTTTCTTGCTGCAAATCTCTTCCTCCGCTCAAAGAATCATGGCGGCAAATTCCTCTTCCGTGAGAACAGGAATTCCCAGAGACTCCGCTTTGCTCAGCTTGCTGCCCGCGTTTTCACCGGCGAGCACATAACTGGTCTTTTTTGACACGGAGGATGAGGTCTTCCCCCCCAGACTCTCGATGATCGCGGATGCCTCGTCTCTGGTAAATCGGCTGAGCGCACCGGTGAGGACAAAGGTTAGCCCTGCGAACCGGTCATCCTTCTTTTCCTCCCTGCTGGAAAAATCCACGCCCGCTTCCCGCAGCCGTTCAATCAGATGTCTGGACTGTGGATTCTGAAACCAGCTGACAAGATAGTCCGCGGTCACGTCTCCGATATCCGGGATTCGGGTCAGCTCCTCTGCGTGCGCTTCCATCAGCGCGTCCAGGTCGGTGTAGTAGGATGCCAGCACCCGGGCAGCCTTCTGTCCCACCTGCCGGATGCCAAAGGCGCACAGCAGTCTGGCAAGGCCTGCCTGCTTGCTGTTTTCCACCGCCGCAAGCAGATTTGTCGCGGATTTGTCGCCCATACGATCAAGGGCGGCAAGCTGCTCTTTTTTCAGATAATACAGGTCGGCCGCCGTTTTCACAAGGCCGCTGTTGATCAGGCTTTCACACACGGAGATTCCCAGCCCTTCGATGTCCATGGCTTCCCGGGACGCGAAGTGTGCCAGGTTCCGCAGCCGCTGGGCCGGGCATTCCGGACTGGTGCAGCGAAGCGCCGCGCCGTCCACGTCCCGCACGACGGGAGAACCGCACTCCGGGCAGACAGACGGAAGCACAAAGGGTACCGTATCCGCCGGACGCTTCTCCTTGTTGACCGAAAGAACCTCCGGGATGATCTCGCCGGCCTTCTGCAGCACCACCGTGTCCCCGATGCGAAGGTCCAGCCGGTCGATGTTGTCCTGGTTGTGCAGCGTGGCGGCAGACACCATGGTCCCCGCCAGGCGAATGGGCTCCACAATCACTTTCGGGGTCAGCACGCCGGTACGCCCGACCTGTACCACAATATCCAGTACCCGGCTCTCCTTTTTTTCCGGCGGATACTTGAAGGCGACTGCCCAGCGGGGCGCTTTGGCAGTACTGCCCAGGCTGCGGCGCTGGGCAAGGGAATTGATCTTGATGACCGCGCCGTCCATATCATAGGGCAGCTCTCCCCGGTGCTCACCCAGCCACTCGATTTGCTTCACGCAGTCCTGAATATTGTCAAAACGGGTGTATCCCACAACCGGAAAGCCCATCTCTCTCATGGCATCCAATGTCTGTGCGTGGGTGTCAAAAGGCTCGCCGGAGCTGTACTGCAGATTAAAGCAGATAATGTCCAGCTTCCGGGAGGCGGCCACCCTGGGGTCCAGCTGGCGCATGGAGCCTGCCGCGGCGTTTCTGGGATTGGCAAGCAGCTGCTCTCCCCGAAGCTCCCGCTCGGCATTGAGCTGTTCAAACACGCTTTTTGCCATATAGACCTCGCCGCGCACGATCAGCCTCTCCGGCGCGTTTTCAATATGCAGCGGCAGTGAGCGGACTGTGCGCAGGTTTTCCGTCACGTTCTCCCCGGTCACGCCGTCACCCCTCGTGGCTCCCCGGACAAAAACACCGTTTTCATACTCCAGCGACATGGACAGGCCGTCAATTTTCGGCTCCACCACATAGTTGTGGGCATCCCCCAGCAGAGAATCCATTCGGTCGCCGAAGGCGAACAGCTCCTCATAGGAAAAAACATCCGTCAGGCTCTCCAGGGGCACCTGATGGGTGACCGGCTCAAACTGGGAGAGCGCCTCTCCTCCCACCCGCTGGGTGGGGGAATCCGGTGTGATCAGCTCAGGGTGTTCCGCTTCCAGCTTTTTCAGCCGCTGCATGAGCATATCGTATTCATAATCGGAAATGACCGGCGCATCCATCACATAGTAAAGCTTGTTGTGATACTCCAGTTCCCGTCGAAGCTTGTCGATTTCCTTCTGTATCTCCATATCGTCTTCCTTTCCGAAGTCTGCAGGGCCATTTCCTCGCTTTTGCGCTTCAATCCCCGTCCAGCATGGCGCTGACCGCCATCATAATTCCCAGCTTGCCGGATTCATAGGTCAGGCCCCCCTGCATATAAACCGTATAAGGCTCACGGACGGGTCCGTCTGCCGACAGTTCAATGGAGGAACCCTGAATAAAAGCGCCTGCCGCCATGATCACCGGGCAGTCATAGCCCGGCATCTGCCAGGGCTCCGGCGTCACATAGGAATCCACCGGTGCGCCGGCCTGTATCCCCAGGCAGAAACGTTTCATGTTCTCAGGGCTGCCCAGTTTTACCATCTGGATGATATCCGAACGTTTCTCCTCCACCGTCGGGCTGCTCTCAATGCCGATCTCCCGCATCATGGCTGCGCAGAATACCGCGGTTTTCAGTGCCTGCGCCACAGTATGCGACGCCAGGAAAAGGCCCTGGAACAGCAGCCGGTTATTGCCCAGCGTAGAGCCGCACTCCCCGCCTATGCCGGGGGTGGTCAGCCGCTGGGCCGCCCGTTCCACCAGTTCACGCTTTCCTGCCACATAGCCGCCCGTCGGCGCGATGCCGCCGCCCGGGTTCTTGATCAGGGATCCGGCAATCAGATCTGCTCCCACATGGCTGGGCTCCAGCACGTCCGTAAATTCCCCATAGCAGTTGTCCACCATGATGTTCGCCCCGGGATTGACCTGACGGACTGTATCGCAGATCCGGCCGATCTCCTCCACCGTAAGCGCTTTGCGGTCCTCATAGCCACGGGAGCGCTGAATCATCACGCCGGTGAC
>CAMVIC010000155.1 GCA_947167435.1 uncultured Clostridia bacterium
AGAGGAACGTAAGAACAACTTTTTCCTCTACTTATAGGAGAACCGAGAGCGATTTTCGGAACTGTTTTGAGGCAAAGAAATAAAAACTTTTTGTAAACACGCATAAGCTGTGCTATACTGGTGCTATCCCATCAGGAAGGAGGCGGAACGGTGGCAAAAAAGAAGGCCAAAAAGAAAGAACCCGAATTCGACGATTACGAATACGGGTACGGCTATGACTATCTTCTCGACGATGAGCAACAAAAAAAGCCCACCGACACCGCTGACGATGCCGATGGGCATGAGGAAGATGATGAAGGCGCCTGGTGGGAGGAGGAGCCGGAGGAAAAGATCCTTGATAGGATTCGCAGGTCTTACCGGGAAGATTACAGAGAAGACTATAGTGAGAGCAAGCCGGATGATGAAGCGGTAGAAGTTCCACTGGAAAATCTGCTGTTGGACGGTGTGGCGCTGGAACTGAAGCTCGCCCCGGAAGAGGTCGAGGATTTAGAAGAATCTGCGGGGCGTAAGCTGCTGGTGCGCGAGCTCCGGGATGAAGCGCTCCGCCGCTATGAGGAATCCGCGCGCACGGTGCAGGATTTCAAGAACGTCCATGCCACCGGGGACAAGTTAGACGCCAATCGGGAGCGCAGGGAGCGTTACCATGAGCTGCTGCGCGGCAATGTCCCCATCGACTACAAGGTGGACTACGCGTCCACGACCTTTGTTCCCCATTGGCGGAATGATCCGATGGAACGCCAGCTGCTCCGCGGCTATTTCCTGGATTACTTCTATGATTGCCCCTATGAGATGCACGATCTGACCACCAAAGAGTATTTGCGACAGATCCTCATGGGGCTGAAGGAGGAACACAAGGAGATCTTCTATTTCCTGTTCCTCCGTCAGTTCAGCCCTCAATACCTGGCGCTGATGAGAGGGCAGACAGACCGGAACATCCGCAAGGTGCGGGATACGGTGCTGCGGAAGATCCATAAGAAGATGTACAAGCAGCTCGTGAAAATGCAGGAAAATGGCTATATCCCAGGCGAAAGAGAACACCGCTTCTTGCAGGAATGGAGTGCCGCCACAGATAAGGACGAGGAGGGACAGACCGATGAAGAACATCTTTGAACATACCAGCGCAAGCTGGGTCCACTATTCGGACTATGAATGGAGAACTGCCGAGGACGGCAAGGATTACCTACTGCCAACAAAGGATGCCCAACCCCAACCCTATGATCCCATAAAGATCTCGGATGATTTGGTGCTGGCCGCCGTGGACATTGGCCTCATGCTGTTTCATAAAGATTCGGAGAAGGCGATCAAGGCGGCCATGCGCGCCTTCGCCTGCCGGTACGGGCTGTTGGGGATCATGACGGCTATGCCCACTACGGCAAAGTTCATCGAATATGAGAAGGTCTATTTCCACAAAAACCAGCTTTTCTCGGCGGAGACCATGGACACCGAGGAATACCTTGGCCTATTCTTCCCGTTCATAAAACCGGATTTCCGTAAAAAGGGCGTGGAATCCGTTTGGAATACTGACGACCGCATGATGATGGCCCTGATCATGACCTACCAGCTGGAGCCGCAGGCCATGGTCATGAGCTTCATGCGCAATTACGGCGAGCAGTTTGATTGGCTGGCGACGGTGTTCCGGGATTGGGCTTTCACGCTGATGACGGCCACGCTGTATGAGATCGACCGGGATCGGCTGGACCTGATGACGCTGAGTCTCTATCAAAAGGGTCTGATGGCCTTTGACGGAAACACCCCGACCTACCATCTGGAACTGCGCGAGCACCCGACGCTAGTCTGGGATTTCCATTCGCTGCTGCTGAACATTCAGCTCCTGTTCTCCATGACGCTGACGGATGAGAAGAACCCGCTCAAGATCTGCCGCCAATGCCAGAGACCGTTCATTGCAGGCAAAGCCGACGCGGAATACTGCTCTCCCGCCTGTCGCGAGCAGCATAAGAAGGAGAAGGGGAAGAAATAAGGGGATGACAAAAATGTCCGACCTGGGAGGTTCTATGCAGATAGGCCGCAAACATTGATCAATCGTATCCCCCATAACAGAAAGATGCCGCGGAGTCCGTTGTTTTCAACGGCTCCGCAGCCTCTAAATGCGTAGAATGCGACTATATGCTTGATTAATTGCTTCTATGCTTTGATAGCCTGCTCCAGTGCTGTCACGACTTCTGCGGGTAGCGTCTGTCCGCTCATGCCTGTCAGCTTTTTCAGGCTCATGCTTTTGACGGCGCTGAACATGGGGCCGTCAATCATCTCCCCAAGAATCTGCCGCAGGATCGGCAATGTCCGTTCGTGCTTGACGAGCTCTTTGAGAGGCAGATTCACCGCACCGGGCTTCACGTCCTGTACCGGAGCGCTCTGTGCCGACACCGGTGTAAAACCGATAGGCAGCTGCGTCTTGACGCCGTTCTCCAGCTCGACTTCCACCATGCAGCCCTTGGCTCCCGGATCGCTCCGAATGACGGCCATCGCCGTGCCCTCAAACAGTGGGCAGCTATCGCCGCCATAGGGGATGAGGCGATCCGGCTTGGGATCGGCCGTGCCGAGAGCCAGCAGCGTACCGCCGCCCAGCACCTTGACACTTACTTCGCGGTTTTCATCAAATACAAGGATCCCGTTCTCGTCCAGGGCACGGATCGTCACAAATGCCAGATCCTCTCCGTCAGCGCGGATGGCCCCGCGGTCAGCGGTCAGAGACAGAGCCGTCGTCTCCCCAGCAGTATAGAGCTCATCGCGGCCGATCTCGGCGCCTTCTCGGTAGGCCACAAGGCTCAGCTTACCGGGCAGATAAGGAACCGTGAATATCATTCGGTATTCCTCCGCCCTGCCGCAAGGCGCCTTGCCAACGCTCTCACCGTTCTGGAAGAGCTCCACAACGTCTGCGTCAGCGTATACGTGGACTTCGAGTTTCTGCTGCTCACACCCGGCAAAGGTATAGCTGCGGCGAACCGGCAGCCAACCCCAGCTCAGGCGGGCGATGTTCTTCCCGGTCAGCTCCGGCGGCAGGCAAAATATTTTGGGACCGTTGGCACAATTCCAGACCAGATCGCGGTAATAGCTCTGGGGACGCTTGCTGCCCAAAAGGTCAAAATCACTACAGTTGGCCAGCAGCCAGGGATAGGCAGTCGGGCCGGGGCGGGAATCCTCGCTGATCTCCCAGCGGCCAACACCGACTTCACCGATATACTCCCAGGCTGTCCACACGAAATCGCCGATCACATGGGGATTCTCCTCCGTGGCCCACCAGCTCTGCAGCGCTGCGCGGGGATAGCTCTCTGAGCCATAGATTACACGGTCGGGATATTTCTCGCCGTCATAGGCATAGCGCGCGGTCTTGTAGTTATAGCCCGCCACGTCCAGCGGGGCAAAATACTGCTCGGTGGCAGGCCCCCAGATGTCGCGGCCCTCGGCAAAGGCGTCGTAAGCCATATTCAGCGCCTGGTTGCCCGTCACGCCCTTGTCGGCGTTAGCGCTGGGGCGTTGAGTGTATTCGATCAACAGCGAGCAGGCAGAGGCGGACACCGGGCGGGTGCTGTCGAGAGACTTCACCTTTTCCGCCAGTCTGCAGCTCCATGCGTAGCCGTCCGCAGAACCGTCGCGCTCCTCCACTTCGTTGCCGGTGGACCACATGATGATACTGGGGTGATCGTAGTCCCGGCGGATCATATCCTCCAGATCCCGTTCCCAGCGATCCTCAAAGGTGATGTGCAGGCCGAAGTCCGTGCGGCCCAGCACCCAATCGTCAAAGGCTTCCTCGATGACCAGCATGCCGAGCTCGTCGCAGACCTCGTAGAAAGCCGGGCCGAAGGGGTTGTGCGCCCCGCGCACGGCGTTGTAGCCGTTATCCAACAGGATCTGGATGCGGCGGCGGTCGGCGGCCTCATATTCCGCCGCGCCAAGCAGGCCCAGATCGTGGTGGATGCAGCCGCCCTTGAGCTTCATGGACACGCCGTTAAGCTTGAAGCCTTCTCTGGGATTGACCTCGATGGTACGGAAACCGGTGCGAACAGAAGTAATATCCTCAGTGCCGTTTGAGACGACCTTCGCCTGCACGGTGTACAGCTCCGGCATCTCCGGGCACCAGGTGGTGATGCCATTGACGGCCAACTCCGCAGATGCAAGGCCATTTTCGAGAACAGCGGAGGTCTCAGCGATCACGGCCCCGGCCTTGTCCAGCACAGCAAAAGAAACGCTGTCAGCCTCACCGCTGATCTGCGCGGTGATCGTCAGCTCTGCGTTCCGACCGCTGAGCGTTTTAGTGGTCACATGCAGGGTTTCGGGAACGATGGTCACAGGCTCCGCCACATGCATCCACACCCGGCGGTAAAGACCCGTGCCCACATACCAACGGGAGTTGGGCTTCATACGGCTGTCCGCATGGACCTGTATCGTGTTCTCGCCTACATGGACAAGCTCTGTCACCTCGACCACAACGCCGGTATAGGGGTTCATGTGCTTCGCGGCATACTTGCCGTTGGCCCAGATCTCGCACACCCCGGCGATGCCTTCGAACTCCAGCCAGAAGCGCTTGCCAGCGGTCTCCTCCGTCAGCACGAAATCCTTTTTGTAGAAGACCGCAGCACCCTGCGTCCATCCCTCGTTGTCCTCGGTCAAGGATCCGGGGTCACGCGGCTTCGTGATCTGGTAGTCATGGGGCAGGCGGCATTTCTGCCAGCCGGAGAGCATGTTCATCATCAGCGGATTGGTCAGGTTGCCCTCAGTCACTTGCCAGTCGTTATTGAGAGAGTATTTCTTCATACCACGATCTCCTTTGCCCGTTTTCCAAGGACAGCAAGGCTACCCTTGGGCGTCCGTTTCTGCGTCTCCCGATCCACGGCGATCAAGCCGAA
>CAMVIC010000156.1 GCA_947167435.1 uncultured Clostridia bacterium
GCGCTCCCCCGCGGCTCTGTCGTCCTTCCTCTTTCGCGTGTTTTTTGACAGTCTCAAAAGGCAGGATCTTCGGATCCTGCCTTCTATGCTGTCGACAAAGCCGGATGGCTTTGCCGACAGGAGGGATGCAGCCTGCTGCGCGCACTCGCGCGGAGCGCTCGCACACTTGCAGGCTGAGAAGAGTTTTTTCCGAGGCGCATGTCCCCGGAAAAAACGATTCCAATTGATTTTTCGCCTTGCGAGGCGAAAAACTCTGCGAGGCTTTTTCCTGAAGTCAAGTTTGACTACAGTCGACAAAAGGCAGAATCTTCGGGACCTGCCTTTTTCGCGCGTGATGCCTGCATCGGGCCGCCTTCGGAGAAAAAATAATTTCTACTTGGCAGCGGCGGGTAAAGGCGTTATAATATTTCTTACAACTGCATCATAAAAAACTGCAGAAACAAAAAAGGAGATATGACGTATGGACGAACTGCATATGAAACATATCCCCCGCGACGACATCTATCTGTTCAACACGGGCAATGCGCGAAAGGCATGGCTCTGTTTCGGCTGCCGGTATATTCCGGAACTGAACGCCCACCGCTTCCTGGTATGGGCGCCCAACGCCCGGCGGGTGACCCTGGTGGGGGAGTTCAACAACTGGGATCGGAATGCCACCCCCATGGAACTGCTGGAGGGCGGCGTTTGGGCCGTATTTGTAGAGGGCCTGCGGGAATGCCAGTGCTACAAGTACTGTATCGACGGAGCGGACGGGAAGCAGGTGCTGAAGTCCGACCCCTTTGCCGCCTTTGCCCAGAACGGAATTGACAACGCCTCCCTGATCTGGAACGAGAGGCCCTATCCCTGGGGCGACGGGGAATTCATGCGACAGCGGGCACAGCGCAACTTCATGACCAGTCCCATGAGCATCTATGAGGTGCACTTGGGGTCCTGGCGGAATATGGAGGGCGGACTCAGCTATCGCAAGCTGGCGGATTCCCTGGCGGAATACTGCAGCGATATGGGCTACACCCATGTGGAGCTTATGCCCGTCACCGAGTATCCCTTTGACGGGTCCTGGGGCTATCAGGTAACCGGTTATTATGCCCCCACCTCCCGCTACGGCCCGCCGGAGGATTTCCAGTACTTCGTCGACCGACTGCACAGAGCGGGCGTCGGGGTCGTGATTGACTGGGTCCCCGCCCATTTTCCCCGGGACGAGCACGGCCTTGCCAATTTTGACGGAACCCGTCTGTATGAGTGCAAAGAAAAACGCATGGCGGATCATCCGGAGTGGGGCACCCTGATTTTCGATTACGGCAGCAGCCAGGTGCAGAGCTTCCTGGTGTCTTCGGCCTGCAAGTTCTTTGACGTGTTTCACGTGGACGGCATCCGCGTGGACGCGGTCAGCTCCATGCTGTACCTGAACTACGGCCGGCGGGACGGGGAGTATACGCCCAATGAAGAGGGCGGTTACATCAATCTTCGCGCGCTGGACTTTCTGCGCAAACTCAACTATTCCATCCTGACGGAGTTTCCCGGCGCGGTTACCATCGCGGAGGAATCCACTGCCTTCCCGCTGATTACAGCGCCCCCGGATGCAGGCGGCGTGGGCTTCTGCCTGAAGTGGGATATGGGCTTTATGCACGACACCATCGACTACATGGAGCTGGACCCCTATTTCCGCAGCTGGAACCACAACAAACTGACCTTCTCCATGATGTACGCGTTCTCGGAGAACTATGTTCTGGCCTATTCTCACGACGAGGTGGTCCACGGCAAGTATTCCATGATCAATAAGATGAGCGGGGACTATGAGCAGAAATTTGCCTCCCTGCGCGCCCTGTACGGGTATCAGTTCGGACATCCCGGCAAGAAACTGACCTTCATGGGCAGCGAGTTCGGCCAGTTTATCGAGTGGAACTGGAAGCAGGAGCTGGACTGGATGCTGCTGCAATATCCCAAGCATGAGGCGCTCAGGCAGTATATGCGCGCCTTGAACCGGCTGTATCGGGAGTATCCGGCGCTGTATGCGGTGGATCGGTCCTGGGACGGCTTCCGCTGGCTGAATGTGGACGACAAGGACCGCAGTTCCATCGCCTTCCTGCGCTCTGCACCGGATCAGGACAGCTATCTGGTCTGCGTATGCAATTTCACCCCGATTCCCTATGAGGACTTCGTGATCGGCCTTCCCAAAGGCGGAACGCTCCACGAGGTGCTCAACAGCGATGATGAGCGCTTCGGGGGAAGCGGCATGAAGAACCCGACGCTGATTTATACCCGGAAGGAGCCCTTCCTGGATATGGAGTATTCGGCACGCCTGACATTGCCGCCCCTTTCCGCACAGTTCTTCCGCTATAAACCGAGGAAGACGGGCGCGAAAAAGGAAAAGAAAGCGTAAAGGAGACGCGGATGAACATAGAATACCACGACCTGCTCACGGAAAAAGGACAGACGCAGATGCCAAAAGTGCTGCTTGCCGCGGCTGAATGCGCGCCTCTTTCTAAAACCGGGGGCCTGGCCGATGTGGTCGGAACACTTCCGAAAGCTCTGGCTGCCCTGGGAATCGATGCCCGCGTGATCACACCGTATCACCGGGTGATCAAGGAAAAATACCGCGACCGGGTGGAGCATCTGTTCTACTTCTACGTACGTCTGGGCTGGCGCAGCGAATATGCCGGAATCGAAAAGCTGGAAGTGGACGGCGTGACCGTCTACCTGGACGGGACACTGGAGGAAAACTGGAAGGTCGCCAATGCGCATTATTTCGGAGACCGGATTTACTGGGGAGGCGACGGGGAGCTGGAGCAGTATGCCTTCTTTACCCGCGCGGTGATGGACGCCCTGCCCAATCTGGACTTCGAGCCGGATATCCTGCACTGCAACGACTGGCATACGGCCATGATGCCCATGCTGGGAAAGACCCAGTACAGCGGCGGAATGCAGGAAAAGCTGAAATATCTCTTTACCATCCACAACATTGCCTTCCAGGGCCGCACCAGTTTCGGCTGTGTCCAGGACCTGCTGGGCGTGGAGGACAAGTATTTCTCTCCGGAATACATGGAGCTTAACGGCGGCGCCAATTTCATGAAGGCCGCGCTGGTGTTCAGCGACTGGATCAACACCGTCAGCCCCAGCTATGCCAAAGAAATCCTGATGCCCTATTACGCGGAGGGACTGGACGGCATCCTCAGCGCCCGCAGCGGGCAGCTGAGCGGTATCATCAACGGCATCGACACGGAAGGTTTCAATCCCAAAACCGACAAGAGCCTGGCCGCCCGGTTCGACAAGTCCCATATGAAGGGCAAGGCCGCCTGCAAGGAGGATCTGCAGGAGAGCCTGGGGCTGGAGATCCTGCCCAAGGTGCCGATCATTGCCATGGTCACCCGCATGACAGAGCAAAAGGGCTTTGATCTTGTCACCTGTGTGCTGGACGACGTGATGCAGGAGGACGTGCAGTTCGTACTGCTGGGCTCCGGCGACTGGCGATATGAGGGCTTTATGCGAGAGGCGGAGAACCGGTACAAGGGGCGTCTGTGTGCGTACATCGGATACAGTGAACCGACAGCGCACAAGATCTATGCGGGCAGCGACTTTTTCCTGATGCCCTCGCGCTTTGAACCCTGCGGACTCAGCCAGATGATTGCCATGCGTTACGGGACGCTGCCCATTGTCAGGGAAACCGGCGGTCTTCGGGATACGGTTATGCCCTACAACCAGTATACCGGGCAGGGAAACGGCTTCAGCTTCCTGAACTTTGACGCATGGGAGATGCGGGGCGCCATTGCCAAGGCTCTGGACTGCTATCGCCAGCCCAAGACCATGAAGACGTTGATCCGAAACGCGATGGAGGCCGATTTTGGCTTCACGCATTCCGCGGAGGAATACGCAAAACTATACATTGAATTGCTGTGAGTAACTTATGACGGATTCCAATACAACCTTTGAACATACAGCAGGCTCTCCGGACCGGGGAGCCTGTTTGGAGCATTGCTTTGTTTATTTTGGCGGCAGTTACCGGGAGTGCTGGAGCGAGAATTATACGCTCTCCGTCCTGTATGAGGGACGCCGTTCGGTCAGAGCGGAATACCGGGACGAGCGCTGGACGGCGGTGAGCGGAGACGAGGAGCTGGTCAGTCAGCTGCGCAGTCCGGACTGCCCGCCGATCATGGAAGCCTATTTCCAGACTGCGGCCACAGTAAGCCGGGCCGTGCAGAACTGCCGCGACCGGGGCATGGGCCTTGAGCATCTGGGCGAATGCTTCCAGACGGACGAGGCGCTTGCGGCACCGGAGCTGCTGCGCTGCCTGATGGACGACTGCGGCTTTTCCCTGAACGACGCCTATTATGTGGTGGCAGACTGCTGCAGAGACCTGTGGTGCACAGGGATTGATGCGGGACAGATTTATCCGCTGCAGCCCAGGACCGCACACGTAATCAGTATTTTCCGAAGCTGCCGGGCCAATACGCTGGCGGTAAAGCATGTAAGCACAGAGCCGCGCTTTCGCAGCCCTGTGGGGGCGGTTCCCGCAGGCACGCAGGTGCGCTTTGCCTTCCAGCTTCTGGGCGGACGGGTGGAGCGGGCCACGCTGATGCTCTACGGAGACACGCTTGCCAAAGAATACCCCATGGAGCAGCAGGGGGAATACTTTGCGGTGACGGTTCCCATGCCGGAGGAGCCTGCGGCTCTCTGGTATCTTTTCCAGATTGAAACCCCGGGGAGCTCCCACTGGCTTTGCCCGGGCGGCAGCGGCTTTCGAGGCAGACTGTATGGCTATGTGGCAGCGGGCTTTCGGCAGACGGTCTATGAAAAGAACTTTGAGACGCCTGCCTGGTTTCGCCGCCGCGTGATGTATCAGATCTTTCCG
>CAMVIC010000157.1 GCA_947167435.1 uncultured Clostridia bacterium
TTACGGGCTCCTCATCCCCGGCGGGGTCTGCGGGAGCCTCCGGCTCGTCCGCAGGGGCGGGCTCCTCCTCAGCAGGAGCCTCTGCCGGAATCTCCTCTGCCGCAGGCTCCTCCGGCAGAATCAGCTCTGCCTCCGGGGCAGGCGCTTCCTGCGCATGAGCGGGAGCGGCAGGCAGAAAAGAAAGACACATGGCAAAGCAGA
The DNA here is from genome assembly GCA_947167435.1 of uncultured Clostridia bacterium. The sequence goes on from CAMVIC010000157.1 coordinate 202, forward strand.
GCAGCCAGGCCAGCAGTTTTCCTTTGCTTGCAAAAATGTTCATAAAGCACCTCACTATGTGCATAATCAGCCACATTACAATTTATCAGTATACTTTTTTTCCCGTCCGCTGTCAATGCCGGGGCTGCTTTCCCTGCAGGGGACGAAAAAAACTGTTCAGTCTCCTATGGGAGACTGAACAGTCAGGAGAAAACAGTATTATTCGGAATCTCTCTTCATCTGCTCGACGATGAGCTTTCCCACCGCGTCGGCAAAATGGGAGTGGTCGCGAATGCGCACGAAGTCCTGCCCGTACACCATCCGGGCATAGGGCAGGTCCACGTCCTCTCCGGTAAAGATGCAGATGACGGAGATTCCCTCCGCCCGCAGCCGCCGCACCTCGTGGGCCGTGTCGGTCAGGGCACGGATTCCGTCATAGCTGACGCCCACGTCCCGCTCGTCCTTCCGGATTTTCGCCACGTCCAGGGGCTTTACGTCCGAGAGGACGATGAGCATCCGGTGCTCGCAGGGGGAGCGGCTCATCAGCTCTCCGGCGGCCCGGACGGCAAGCCCGTCCCGGTTGCAGCCCTCGGTGTAATAGTCGAAGATTCCGCTGTTGTCGCCGGGAGCGTAGTCGTCGTTGAACAGGCGCAGAACCGTAAAGCCGCTCATGGAGCAGAAGCTCATCACCCGGCAGGGGACGCGGCACCTGGCAAGGGCCTCCGCCACGATATAGGCCTGGGAGGAAATCTTTGCCGCCTTGGTGATCTGGGAGTGGGATGCGTCCAGAAGGATATCCACGCTCACGCCGCCGGCGTTTTCGTTGACGGTGCGTCTGAAAATCCTTCCGTCGTTCAGCTTTGCCGCCCGCCAGACCAGAGCCGGGTCCACGAGGCCTGCACTGGCCTTCACGGTCTCCGGCTGTCTGTGCAGGAGAATCGCGTTCTGGATGCCGAGGCTGAGCCTTGCAATCTGCAGCCGGTTCTGGGCCTGGTTTTTCTGATAGTACGCCCGGTTGTTGGCCACCAGCTCTGCCTGCCGTTTGCGCTGGTGCAGCTCGAAGGTGTTGTAGACGCCCCGCAGGGGAACGACCTCGCCCCGGGTATAGAAGAGATGGGTGAATTTATGGTTCCCGCTGCACAGCTGCTTTTCCAGCTGCATGACATACGCGGGGGGATAGATGGACTTTCCGAATTTGGTCTCAAGAAAAGCGCGCAGCTCCGACTCGTTCAGTCTGGTGCTGAGGGAATAATCGTGGGTCCATGGGGCCTCGTCCCCGTGATACAGGTCCTTCTCGTGAATGACGATGCGCCCGCGCTGCAGGAAGCTGTCCACCGACAGCCTTCTGAAACGCGGCAGCCGGTATTTCAGGCGGATTTTCCCGCCTCCAATCAGCCCGTACTGTTCCAGGAAAAAGGTCCTGGCAGCCTGGACAATCTGGTCCGTGTTCATCTCAGCGGTGAAGCGCAGAGGCGTCTCGGCGGGGGCAGGCCGGATTTTCTCCAGCGCGGGCCGGGCGGCGCGCTCTGCCTGAAACAGCAGCGGCTCCAGGGCGTTCCAGAACAGGGTTTCATAGACGGCCGCGTCCCTGTACGTGTCCAGCATGGCAAAGAGCTTCTCCAGCTTGGCATATTCGTAATGTCGCCTGGCGGAGCCGAAGATGACGTTCCAGTAAAGGTCCACGCCGCCGCTGCTGTCATAGGCCTTGAAATCCGGGGTGAAGGAGTAGTCCTTCGCGCAGTTCCATATGATGTTGTCGGCGCGCCTTTTCTGCAAATCCGATATTGTCTGTTTCATAGTCGCTTTTACAAAGCCCGTGAGGCTTTCCCGTATGGCCGCTTCCTCTGCCCTTTTTTCATTATGCGAAATACCATCGGCCTTTGTCAAGTCATGCCGGATTCACGGCGAAAAGAATAAGGGCGCCGCCTCAAAGAGGCAGCGCCCGTGCTTGAATGGATTTACTTCAGCAGCTTATACAGCAGGCGATAGAGCTCCTGGGCCTCGCCCGGCTCCAGCATAACGCATTTGGACATCTGTACCGGAACGTCCAGTGCTTCGTCCCGCAGCTGCGCGCCCCTGTCCGTAAGGCTGACGATCAGGCTGCGCTCGTCCTCGCCGGAGCGGCGGCGGGTGATCAGACCCTTTGCCTCCATCTTTTTCAACAGGGGGGTCAGCGTGCCGGAATCCAGATACAAATAGCCGCCCAGCTCCTTGACGGTGACGGATTTTTTCTCCCACAGCACCATCATGGCGATGTACTGCGTATAGGTCAAATCCAGCTTGTCCAGAAAGGGCTTGTAGCGCTTGATCACTTCCCGGGAGCAGGCGTACAGCGGAAAGCAGAGCTGGTTTTCCAGACGCAGAGCGTCGTATTTGTGGTCCATAGTGATCAGACGGCGGGGGCCGTCCATGCCTCCCTAAACGCAGAAATTACCGCAGGCAGATAATCGGTGTAAAGGCTTCTGAAATACTGAATGTACGCGGTTACCTGATACCGCTCGTCCATGGTCTGGTAGATGCGATCCAGGTTGCCGCCGGTCACAAGGCCGACGCCCACACAGCAGGCGCCCAGCAGGATGGCGAACAGAACGATGACAGCGATAACCTTCCAGCCGTTTCTCATTCCAGCACCTCCTTATAGCACCACTTGCCGCCCAGCGCCATGACGCCGCGCACCAGACCCACGATGGGCCCGCCGATAAACCAGATGAACAGCCACAGAAACAGAAGTCCCAGCGCCAGTATGATGACGGCCAGGCCGATCATCACCAGAATATCCGCCAGAACACCAAAGCCGCTGCCGAAGGCGGCGATCAGCGTCACCGCGCCGGCGGCAATCAGGGCGACGGCGGTCACCAGGGACAGGGCCGCGGGAATCAGCAGAAGCAGGATGCAGGCCAGGGTGATGGGCACGAACAGCAGAATGAACAGCACCAGCAGCACCGGCCGGGATTTCCGGACCACCGTGCGGGACGGCTCCGGCTTTTCCAGGATGGCGGAAAGCTCCGCCGGCGTGTCGGGAATGACCGGGGTCCGCCGGACGGTTTCCTCCGGGGCCTCCGGCTGCGGCGCCTCTTCCACCGTTTGTTCGGCGGGCGGCTCTTCCGCGGTCTCCGGCTGCGCCTGCGCGTCCGGACTCTCTCCGTCCAGAGAGAAGTCCGCCATGAAGGCGTCCACCTTCTCCTCCGGGCTGAGGCTCTCCTCCGCTGCCGGCGGGGCGGGCGCCTCGGCCGCAGGCTCGGCGGGGACCTCCTCCTCAGGGGCGGGCTCCTCATCCTCATACTCCTCCAGCGTCACCGCTTGGGCGGCAACGGCGGGAGCGGTGTTCCGGGGGGGATTCTCCGGCTCCATGACCTCGGGGAAGGTCTCCTCAAAGAGATGGTCGTCGCCGGGCTCTTCATCGGCAAAGAGGGAGAACTGGTTGTCCAGCCGGGCTGCCCTGGTGCCGTTCTGGCGGGCATAGGCCTCGTAGACTTTCTGGATGGCCAGCACGTATTCCGGCGTGCCGCCGGAAGCGGCGTCATAGGCGCCCTCGTCCCGGGACGTGGACGTAACCTGCAGACGGCGGTCCTTGGCGTCATAGGCGCGGGCGACCACAACAGCCTGACGGGTGGGCGAGACCAGCGACTGAATCAGTCCCTGCTCGTTGTCTGCGTCCTCAAACATCTTGCTGTACATGGCAAGGGCCTTTTGCCGATCTTCCTCATACATGAAGGTCAGAAGCTTTGCCAGCTCCGCAAGAAATTTTTGCTTATTGATAGCATTCACCTCCAATGGCGGCTTGGGCAGACGGCGTACGGCCTGCCCGATCCCAGTCCTTACGGCAATCGGAGGGAGAGAGCGGCGAAAGCCGCAATCGGCCCTGCCCCGGAGGGCAGAAGATCCCATAAGCTACTGTTATCATCTCATTATATCCGCTTCGCCCCATCAGGTCAAGAAAAATTGTTTTGCAGGCGATCTTTCCGGTATTGACAAGGGACAGCGGGAACGATAAAATAGATCGCGATGTCCGCTTTTTCGCGGCAAATACGGCGGGGCAGGGGCCCTGGCGAGAATTGGGAGATTACAGATTATGGCAAAAGAGAAAAAGGTCGAGCAGATCACCGATATGGAGGTGGATTTTGCCCAGTGGTACACCGACATCTGCCGCAAGGCGGAGCTGGTGGAGTATGCCTCCGTAAAAGGCTTTACGATTCTGCGGCCCTACGGCTATGCCATTTGGGAAAATATGCAGCAGATCATGGACGGAGAATTCAAAAAGACCGGCCATGTGAACGTGGCCATGCCGGTGCTGATTCCGGAGAGCCTGCTGAAGAAAGAGGGAGAGCTGGTCAAGGGTTTTGCCCCCGAGGTGGCCTGGGTCACCATGGGCGGCAGCGAGGAGCTGGAAGAGCGCCTGGCCTTCCGTCCCACCTCCGAGACCATGTTCTGCGACCACTGGTCCCGGGTGCTGCACTCCTACCGGGAGCTGCCCATGCTGTATAACCAGTGGTGCTCCGTCATCCGCTGGGAGAAGACCACCCGCCCCTTCCTGCGCTCCAGAGAGTTCTGGTGGCAGGAGGGCCACACCATCCACGAGACCGCCGAGGAGGCCCAGGCAGAGACCGAGCAGCAGCTCAACTGCTA
>CAMVIC010000158.1 GCA_947167435.1 uncultured Clostridia bacterium
GGTGTTTTCCGCTGCGGTCTCCTGCGTCCCGTTATCGTCGGCGGGAGTTTCCGCGTTTTCCGCGTCGTTGAACAGACTCTCCAGATTGATGTCGTTATCCATTATGTCCTCCTGGCCTTTGTGCGCTGGCCGGGCGAATAGATTTTTGCCCTGTCTCAGGGGATCGGCTGCGTTGCCGCGGCTCTCTCGTTAGGTGTTCACTTCCCGGCGCGGAGATCCTTGCCCCGGGGGACCTGGCTCTTGCCCTTATCGCCCTTGCCCTGATTCGGGGCCTGGACGACCTGGGCGCCGCCGTTCTTGATCTTGCCGATGTAACCTTTCGTGGTGTTCGCCATGGTGTCTCCTCCTTTCGTCGGGATTTTTGGCCTTTGTGCGCTGGCCGGGCGAATATCTCATCCCCCGCGTCCGGGGGAGAAATCACATGGGAGGCGGCTGCTGCCGGGCCTGCATGGCCTGTGCTGTCCGCCAGGCGTCTTGGTTGGCCCGCTGGTCCGCGGCGATCAGCGCCTGCTGTTCGGCGTCACTGCGCCGCTGCTGGGCATCCCGCTGCTGTGCCTGTATCTGGGCCTGCAGCTGTGCCATCTGCAGGGCCTGCTGCTGCGCCATCTGCTGCTGCTGCATCTCCATCTGTTCCTGCTTGATCTTCTCCAGGTATTCCTTCGTGTCCGATGCGCCGGGATAGTGCAGGAGCTCCATCTTTGTCCAGTACAGCATGAGGGTGTTGATATCCTGTTGATTGCCGAAGGCCCCCATCTGCAGCATTTGGGTCGTGTCGCTCCACATCTGCTGCCGGTTATTTGCCAGCGGCGCGGAGGTATCGCAGGAGAACAGGAAGCGGTTGTCGTCCAGGATGCAGATCCACTCCCCGGTGGAGGGATCCTGCTCGTAGAAGTCGTGGCGATCGAACGCCTCATACTGCGCCTGCCCCCGGTCGTCCGTGGCCACGATGGGCCTGGGCTCGTCGGCGTAGGCCACCTTCAGCTGGGCGATGCGCTTGAATAGCTCCGCGTAGGCGGCCTCCTTGAGGACCCTTTTGCTCTCCAGCCGTCCGGCGCTCTGCTGCGCGGCGAATTCCTTCGCCACGCCGCTGGTAGCCGTGGCGTCCCGTCTGCCCTGGAAGGAATCCGTGATGCCCAGGATCTGCCGGGCCTCCTCGTACACCTGCGCCAGATAGGCCAGCTCCTGGCTCAGATCCCCGGTGAAATCCAGAACGTCGATCATCGTTTTGTCCTGCGGGCTGGAGAGATAGATCTTCTCCTGGTCCTCCGGGTCGATACGGATGTCCGCCCGGTCCGGCAGGGTCAGCCGGGTACCCGCCTTGATAAAGCGGTCGATGATCTTGGTCTCCATCCGGGATACGGTGTTTTGCTGGTCGGCAATCTTGTCCACGTCGCTGTCTCCCAGGAGCTGTCCGAAGAGGCTTACGTTCCGCTGCAGGAATACCGGAAATACGTCCGGCCGGTAGTACGGGAGCCTCGTGGGCTCCGCGGAGGGAAGGTCCTGCTCGTCCCTCGTTTCGATAGGGCCGGGGATCCGCATGCCGCCGGCGGTGACGATGCCGTGCTCGTCCCATATCTCCTCGTCCTGCATGACGCTCTCTTTGGCCTGATCAGAGCCGCAGAATGGGCAGACCTCCGCGTCCGCTTTGAGGGGCTCTCCGCATTGCGCGCAGACTTTCACCCGCCTGGCCTCGTAGTCCTCCATGTCTTCCAGGACGGTGTCGTTCACCCAGGAGAAGCGCCCAATGCCGGTAGTAGGCGACATACTGGGTGACCATATCGTCCGCGGTGCTGGAGTCCTCGTCCAGGGTCCTGGCTTCCGGGTTCTCCTCGGTCTCCTGCTCGTCCAGCTTTTTCCCATATGCCCTTTCGATATAGCTGCGAGTTTGGGGCAGCTTGACGACGATGGCGTCCATATCCTCCACGGCGGTATAGACGCCGTCCTGGGGGATGACCTGCTTGGGATGGAGGAGGGATACGCTGACGTCTCCGCTCGTTGAATGGGATTGCTGGCTCTCGTCCCATTCCACCAGCCAGTAAACGCCGCCCTGGATGGGGACGATGCGCTCCGCCAGATCATTGATGACCTCCATGGGCAGCCGGTCCAGCTCGTTCCGGATCATGTCCTCCAGGAGCTTCGCCCGGCCCTCATCCGCCTTCCGCCTGGCCGTGACCTTCGGCTGCGGGATGGTGGAGGATACCTCGCTCTCGATGTTTTCCGCCACGATGTTCCGCAGGTGGGAGGTCTTTCGCCGGCTGCCGTCGCGCTCGGTATCCCGTGCCGTAAGCGGCGTCAGCTCCCGGATATCGCCCCGGTACAGCTGCTCCCGGCGGTCCATCCTCTCGGACTGATCCCCCAGCGCAGCCTCGTTTCGGGCAGTCCACTCTTTCCATTCGTCCAGATTTCGTTTCATTCCAGCGCCTCCCGTCTCACCGCCACCAGGGTCTTTGCCAAATCATCGATCAGCTGATGCCCCACCCGCTCCTGCATGGAGTCTTCCACGTTAGTCAGGAACGTGGTTTTCAGGTGGAGGAGTTCGTGGACCAGGGTCTTCTCGTAGTCGAACGGCACGATGCGGTTTCCGTAGAGATCCGGGTCCATGATCTCTATTCGGGCCTGCTTTCCCACCTCGTTGTAGGTCACGCAGCCCACCGCCGTGGGATCAGCCATATCCTCCGGGTCGCAGCAGTCGTAGAGCTTGATCGTCCAGTCCTGCAGACCCAGCCGCGTCACCCAATAGTCCAGCTTCGCGCTCATTTCGTTTCCTCCGTTCCCCTGGCTTCCTCTGATGAGGGACCGTCCCCTGCCTTCCCTCGGGGGAAGGTGCCCCGAAGGGGCGGATGAGGGATCCCCCGTCCCCCGTCCCCTGCCTTCCCTCGGGGGAAGGGGGACCGCTTGCGGTGGATGAGGGACCTCCCCCGTTCTATCTCCTGGGCTCTCCCCATTTCTGCCTGAGCAGCTCCCGCGTCTCCCGGTCCGCCCGGTTGTAGTCCTCCCACATGTCCCGGGTCCATGTGGCCTTCCCCGGCTGCTCCTCGGTCTCCACTGTCGCCCGCTGCTGTCCCCGGATGGTCCAGGCGATGGCCAGCGCCATCACGCAGTCGTCGTGGGCGCCCTCCTCTGCCTGTGGCCTGCCCCGCTCGTCCCGGACGAAGGTCAGCATCTCCCCCAGCGTCTCGTAGTCCGTGATCAGCTGGATCTCGTGGGCCGCCGCGTCCCGCAGGGTGTCGATGGCCAACGGCCGTGTTTTTGCCGTTGTGGCGAAGCCGAAGCTCTGCTGCGTCTTTCTTGTGTAGCTGTCCACCCGCTCCCGAACATAGAAGTGCCGGTATCCCAGCTCCTCCATCTTGAGTTGGGGGTATGTGGAGTAGTTGGTCTCCACCCCCACCAGGGCCTCGTTATAGAACCATCCCAGGGCGCACATCTGTTCGGCGTATTCCCGCTCCCCGTACTGATGCCGCAAAACGGCTACCTGCTCCCCGGTGGTGTTGTCCAGGACCTGGCCCACGAACCAGTCCGAGCCCTCCCCGGCGGTATCCCCGCCGATGACGTAGGGCTTCCCCTTCTCCGGCGGCTTCCGGATCCGGATGGGCCCCTGCCTGTCCGGCCTCCATTCCCAGCCCGTGATCTTTCCCTCCGGGCCGGTCTCGATGCGGAATTCCCCGGTCTCCCAGGTCTCCTCCCGCACCTGCTCCCGCCGCTGCACGATGGCCTCCTTGTCGAATACGCAGCTCCCCGTGGCGATGAACGCCTCATCCGGCGTCGCCGGGTATTCCTGGCGGAACAGGTTCAGGTCTCCCTGGCAGTTGTTCTCGATGGCCCAGCGCCTCCAGCTCAGCTGCTCGTCCGTGAGGCCGAAGGTCGCCGCCATGGTCTCCTCCTCCGGCGTCCGGGTGAAGCCCGGCGGCACGGGTCGGGAATACTCCGGCATTTCGTACCAGGGGAAAAACACCGGAATGAATCCGTCTTCCCCCGTCCGTTCCCGCTCCACGGCCCGGTCCCAGAGGTTCTTGAATTCGTCGTATCCGTTGGCTGTGGATTCGATCACCACAATGGTCCCCGGCTTGTCCGGTACCGCCTGCATAAGGCCCGTCAGCGTCTCCCGCTTTTCCCCCGGCCAGAATGCGAATTCCGAAAGGTGCAGGCACCGCAGCGTATAGCTTCGGCCGACTCCCCGCCCGCCTGCGGTGGCGCAGCGGATCCGGCTTCCCAGCCCCTTCCGCTCGTCCTTGCTTCGGCTTGGCCTGTCAAAATTCAGCTCCTGGCCGTTGGAGGCCTTGGTCATGGGCTTCAGCGGCCCCGGCAACTCGTCCAAAAAGCGCTTGCTCATGCGGAACAGGTTCCCGGTGGCCTCGTCCTGGTGGGCGACGATCATGCTCTCCGTCTGGGCCGACGTGGCCGTTGCCCAGAAGATGATCCCCTCCGTCAGCGTGGAGAAGCCCATCTGCCGCGCTTTCAGGATGATGATCCGCACCGGCTTTCCCGCGGCCCACTGCTGCCGGATGGTTTCGTATAACCGCAGCTGCGGCGGGTTCAGCTTCAGGGGGACGATCTTCCCCTCCTTGTCCCGGATCTTCAGGAAGGTTTCGATATACTCCCGGCAGTTAAGCACGTTGGTCAAAACGTCTGCCCGCTTCCTGCCTCTTCCATCTTGCGGATGTAGTCCTCAACATTTCCGCTGATCTCCACCCGTTCCGAAAAGGCGCCCTCCATTTTCCCCAGCAGTTCCAGGGCTTTCAGCGCCCCACGGCTGTCGAAGACGAAGGTGCCGTCCGGCACATAGC
>CAMVIC010000159.1 GCA_947167435.1 uncultured Clostridia bacterium
AGGCAGCGGCAAGACGCAGTTCTCGCGTTTCAATAAACCGCCAGCAAAAAGCCTGAAGGGCTTTTTTGACAAGCTGAGGGCCTGCGCTTTCGAAGCGCAGGCCCTGTTGCCGTGCTTACAGCCGGGAGCGGATCAGCTCGCCCAGACGCTGTATGCCGATTTCGATTTTCTCCGGCGTCACGTTGCCGTAGCTCAGGCGCATGCAGTTTCTGCCCTCGCCGGTATTGCCGACGAAGAAGCCCGCTCCGGCGATGTAGGCGACTTTGTATCGGGCGGCCTCCTTCAGAAGCTCGGCGGTGTCGATGTCGCCGGGCAGCTCCACCCAGGTGAAGAGCCCGCCGTCCGGGTACACCCACTTCGTGCCTGCGGGCATGGCTTTCTCCAGCGCCGCCATCATGGCGTCCCGGCGCTGCCTGTGAATCGCGCGCAGCCGCTGCAGGTGCCCGTCAAAATATCCCCGGGCGAAGAACTCCGCGCACAGCACCTGGGGCAGCATGGAGGTGTGGGAGTTGGTGGCGGTTTTGGCGTCGATCAGCTTTTCCAGAATCCGGCGGTCCGCGCAGACGTAGCCCAGACGGCTGCCCGGCGAGAAAATCTTCGAGAAGCTGTTGGCCAGTACCGTGTGGCCCGTCCGGTCATAGGACTTGATGGGCAGCAGCTCCTGCCCGCTGTAGCGCAGGTCCCGATAGGGATCGTCCTCCAGAATGATCACGTCATAGCGGCTGCCCAGCTCCGCCAGCTGCTGCCGCCGCCCGGCGGACAGGGTCTTGCCCGTGGGATTCTGGAAGGTGGGAATCACATAGACCATCTTGGGGTGGTACTGCCGGATCTTCTCCTCCACGTCCTCCGGGTCGATGCCGTCGGCGTCCGTCCGGCAGCCGATGCACCGGGCCTGAAACATCTCGAAGATTTCCACACAGTGCACGAACGTGGGAGACTCGCAGAGAATCACGTCCCCCGGATCGATAAACACCTGGCACAGCAGGTTCATGGTTTCCAGTCCGCCGTTGACGATGAGGATGTCCTCCTCGGAAGCGGAAACGCCCTTGGGCGCCAGCAGCTTTTCCGCCACGATCCGGCGCAGCTGCCCGATCCCAGGCACCGGCCCGTACTGCAGTGCCTCCACCCCGCGGCCCTCGCGGCACAGCACCTCCGAGGCGATCTCGCGCAGCTGCTCAACCGGCAGCGCCTCCGACGCGGGGGCTCCGCCGCCGAAGGAGATGGTCTCCGGGTCGTTCATGGCGCCGAAAAGGCCCCGGATCACAGCGGCGGAGTCCGCCATATAGTCCATTCGTTTTGCAAATTCCGGCATACGATCCGTCCTTTCTGTGGGTCAAACCCGTAAATGCTCAGAGCTGCAGATTCTTTTCGTACTCCGCCAGGAAGGCCGCAAACTCGTCCCTGTCCCCGGTGAAGCAGTACTTGTGCTCCGGCGCGGGAAAGACGCCCGCCTTCACCTCCGCGATGTAGTCCTTCATACCCTGTGTGGCAATCTCACCCAGGCTGCAGTACTTCTTGGCAAACTTCGGGGTGAAGTTCTTGTAAACGCCCAGTGCGTCTGCCGCCAGGATGACCTGGCCGTCGCAGTCCGCCCCGGCGCCGATACCGTAGACGGGGATGGGCAGAATCCGGTGAATGAAGGCCGCGGTCTCTTCCGGAACGCCCTCCAGCAGCAGAGTCCGCGCTCCGGCCCGGTAAACGGCGACGGCATCCTCAATCACGGCTTTGGCCGTTGCGGTGTCCTTTCCCTGAACTTTGAAGCCGCCCATGGCCGCGCTGCTCTGGGGCGTCAGGCCGATGTGGCCGAAGACCACGATGCCGGCGCTGCTGATTGCCCGGATTTTATCCGCGACGGCCACGCCGCCTTCCAGCTTGATTGCGTCCACGTTGCCCTCCTTCACAAAGCGGACCGCGTTTCGGACCGCTTCCTCGCAGCCGGCCTGATAGGAGCCGAAGGGCATGTCTCCGATCAGATAGGTGTTGGGCGCACCCCGGCGGACGCCCTGACAGTGGGCGATGGACATGTCCATGGTGACGGGGACCGTGCCCTCGTAGCCGTAGATAATCATGCCCATGGAGTCGCCCACCAGGATCATGTCCATGCCGGCCTCCTCCGCAAAGCCCGCAAGACAGGCGTCGTAGATCACCATCCAGGCTGCCTGCTCGCCCCGGTTCTTCATCTGCTGAAGGTCCAGAATCGTCTTTTTCTTTGCCATGTTTTCTCCTCCCCTGTGCTGAAAATCTGCTTGCCGTTACAGGAATCATATCATACAGACAGGAGAAAATCCACTTTTTTACTATTCTCAATAAAACGATTAAAAATCGTTTTATTGCCTGTGAGCCGCTGGGCTCACAGGCAAAGGCGCAACGCGCCTTTGAAGAAGCCGTGCAATACCAATCTTGGGCAAAGCACAGGCTTCGCCCGGCGCAGCATTTGCTGCGCAAAAAGCGCTTGTTCTCAAGCGTTTTTTTGAAGATTGGTATTATGACAGATAAGCCGACGCGGAAAAACCCCGGCTTTTCCGACAGCTTAAGACGCCGCCCGGAAGGGCGGCGTCTGTGATTAATATGCTTTTTACGGGATAGAATACAGGCTTTTACAGCCCGGCGTCCAGCGCCTCGGCGCGGTCCAGCACCATCTGGACAAAGGCGTCGTCCCACTTGCCGCTGAAGTGCAGCAGGTCGATGATAGAGAAGCGGTTGCGCATCAGATGGCAGTTGGTGACGGCCCAGCGGACGGTGTCGGCATCCACGGGGAAGTTCAGGTCCCGGTATCTGCACGGGGCGTTGGCCTTGTGCATACACGATGCGATGTAGGCCGGGTCCTTGACCCAGCCGGACACCTGCTGCCGGAAGGCGTCGAAGTTTGCCAGGAAGGCCTTGAAGTTCTCCCGGTTGGCGTGCCACCTGGTGAGCTTTTTCTGATAGTCCGACCAGCACTCGTTGGCGGCGGAGTGGGTGTTGTCCAGCCAGTCGAAGGCGGCGCGTACCCGCGGCTCCATCTCCTCAAGGCTGGGATAGCAGGCGTCCACGTCAACGCTGGCGGGGTCGAACTCATGCAGCAGATAGTCCCAGAGGATGCAGGAGAGAATGCCGGACACGGCCACCTGGGTGCCGTGATAGCAGATGCCGGTTTTGCGCACGCCGGAGGACATGTCGATCAGATGGCTCATCACGTGCTCGGAGCCGGAGGCGGGGGAGCTCTCGTCTGCAAGGCCCATGGAGAAGCCGCTGAGAGTAAGGACGTTGGCAAGATCCCCGATGACCTCCGCATCGCAGGCGGCCAGCCGTTCCGAATTGGCCAGCAGCCGCTCGCACTGGGTGCGGATCATGTCCGAGGGGGCGGTGTGGAAGTTGCCGCCCATTCCCAGGGTATAGGACAGATACCAGTCCACCGGCGCCGTCCAGGTGGCGATCAGATCGCCGTAGCCGCTGACGTTCATCTCGGGGGGAGCGGCGGTGACCACGTCCAGGTCGATGATCAGAATGGTGGGGTAGCGGGAGTGTACCGTGCGCTTGACGCCGTTAATGAGCATGACGGAGGAGTTGTCCGAGAAGGCGTTGACCGACAGCGCCGTCTGCACGATGATCAACGGCAGCGGATGCTCCTTGTCGGCATGGAAGGTGGCATATTTGTTCAGGTCGCAGATGGTTCCGGAGCCGACGCCGACCACGCAGTCCACACCCTCAAAGCGCGCCTGAATCTTCGCGGCGTTTTCCGGCGTGCAGTGGACGATGCTGTCCGGCTCGCTGATGACGAGCCACTCCACCTCAAAGCACTCCTTCAGCCGGGCGTACACAGCCTCCTTGATGTTCTGCCCGCGCACGTCCCGGATGAGCGTGGGGCCGGTGACCAGCAGAATCCGGCTCCCTTTTGTCAGCGAGCGGACGCAGTCGTTCAGCTTTGCCAGGGCGCCGTGCTCAATCAGGACGGCGTCCATGGCGATATCATGCAGTTTTTCCGGGTGTTCCTGATGGGCCATGATGTCGCGCAGCTCGTCAAGCTTCGAGGCATCGGCTTCAATCAGACGTTTATCCAACATGACAATCAATCTCCTTCTTTCAGCCCGGAGAGAGGCCTCCCCGGGGCAGCAGCGTTTGCGTACCGGAGCGGACTCAGTCGAAGTCCAGCACGCGCTTCATGCGGATGAGCGTGAGGCGGTTGCGGATGGCGGCGGAGATGTCCAGTGCCTCATCGGAGAGACTCGGGTCGATGCCGATGTGCTCCGGCAGGTATTTGCAGCCGCAGGCCTTGTACAGCGCCTCCAGCTCCTCCGGCTGGGGGATGGTGCGGATGATGTCCACGATTTCGTCCCAGTGGTCGACGATGGTCTGGGGATCGAAGGTGCCCAGCACGTCCTTGCTGTTTTCCTTCATGATGCCGTCATACAGACGCTCGCCGAATTTCTCCATCACCCAGTCGCTTGTCAGCGGCTGGAAAGCTTTGGCCTTCGGGCGGAGCTTTGCCAGCCTGTGGTATTCCTTCGCGGCGGCAAAGGTGCCGACGCCCACGCACTCGCCGTGGATGCCCTCCGCCTTCTCAAAGCGGGGCGGCTTCATCTCCACCAGGTGGGCCATCAGGTGCTCGGCGCCGGAGGCGGCGCGGGAGTTGTCCCAGAGCTGCATGGTAAGGCCGCTCTTCATCTGGGCCATGGTCATCGCCTCGTGGTCCACTTCGCCGGTGGCGGCCATCTTGTCCGCCGCGGCGCGCATGATGTCCAGCGCCTCCTGGGCGAGACCCGCCACCATGGGGCAGTAGTCCTCGC
>CAMVIC010000160.1 GCA_947167435.1 uncultured Clostridia bacterium
GCCAGGTAATAATAGCATGGAAAAAGATAGCATGGAAAAAGTCAGTATCATCGTACCCGTGTATAACGGGGAGCAGCGTCTGGCCCACTGCGTGGACAGCATCCTCCAGCAGGACTATCCGGAGATGGAGCTCATCCTGGTGGACGACGGCAGCAAAGACGCCTCTTTTGCCCGCATGCAGGAATATGCCCGGCGCGACGGGCGGGTGCGGGCCATCCACAAGGAAAACGGCGGCGTATCCTCCGCCCGGAACCGGGGCCTGGAGGAGGCAAGCGGCAGCTATGTGCAGTTTGTGGACGTGGACGACTGGCTGCCCATGGATTCCACCAAGCTGCTGGTGCGGGAGCTGGAGAGCAGCGGCGCGGACCTGGCGGTGGGCGATTTCTACCGGGTGGTGGAGGACAACGTCTCCCGCAAGGGCTCCATCGAAAAGGGCGGCGTGCTGAGTCTGCAGGACTATGCCGACGAGATGATGCGCGGCCCTGCCGACCTGTATTTCGGCGTGCTGTGGAACAAGCTCTACCGGCGGGAGATTATCCGGCGGGAGAAGCTCCGCATGGATGAAGCCATCAGCTACAGCGAGGATATGATCTTCAACCTGGAATATCTGCTGCACGTCAAAACCGTGGCGGTCACCAAGGCCCCGGTGTATTATTACCACTATACCAAGGGCTCCCTGGTGGACCAGAGTCTGAATCTGAGCAGCACCGTGAAAATGAAGACCAGCGTCATCGGCTATTACAACAATTTTTACCGGAACGCCTTTGACGCCCGGGACTATCAGGAGCGGCTGCCGGTGATCTACGGCTATCTGCTGGCGGTGAGCCGGGACAGCCTGGCTCTGCCCTTCGCGCCCGGTACCCGGAAGCTGGGAACCGAAAACGGCGAGCGGGTCTTTTACAGTCCGGAGCTGGCGGGCAGCCCCCTGCAGAGCGCGTATCTGAGCGCCAGCCTGCTGGAGCGCTATCTCAGCACCTTTGCCAAAACCCACGGCCTGGACCGGAACGGGGCGCTGATCCTGTACTTCCTGTATAAGCAGGGGAAGCCCTGCTCCCTGGAGCAGATTGCCGCTTTCACGGGCCTGAGCCGCATGGGCGCCGCTTTGGCCCTGGCAAAGCTGCTCTCCGCGGGACTTGCGATCCATGAAAGCGGCGCCGGCACCGGCGGACGCATGGAGAATTACCGCTTCCATGCGCCGGAGCTGACCGGGGAGCTGGAACAGATGGAGCGGGACTGCGCCGACGTCTGCTTCGAGGGCCTGACGCAGGAGGAGCAGCAGATCTTCCGCCGCTGCGAAGAAAAAATCAGCGCCAACATCCGCCGCCACATGGGCCTGACGGAATAAGCACAGAGCGTAGCAGACAGCCAACGCCATTCCATCCCGCAGGGACGAGCATCTCATCCGCCCGCCCCCTTGGCTCGCCCCGCAATGCGGGAAGGCTGTGGAGCCGCTGCCTGAGGCAGAGGAAGGCGAACACAGCCTTCCGCAGCGGAAGATTCCCCCAGCGGGGGAAATGTCCGCGAAGCGGACAAAAGGGGGGAGGACGAAAATGCAAGGAAAAGCGTAAGCCCGCAGCATTTTTCGGGTACCGCAAGGCGGGCAAGGAGCTGGCGCGCAGCGCCTGAGAGGGGCCTCCGAGGACGCTGTCCCCCACAAGAAGAACCGCAATTTTCACGGTTCGTCGCAGGGGCGGATATCATCCGCCCGCGCGGTGAAAAGCGAAAGACAGAAAAATGTTGGGCGAATTCGTAAAAGATACGAATTCGCCCAACATTTTCTGTGTTATTCTGCCGGACGGCTGACTTCGTGCCCTGCGGGGTATGGCCGGCCCTGCGCCATGAGACGCGAAACTATTATTTTCACAACCCCTTTGCCTGCTGGATATCATAGTCTTACCGAGCGGCCCTGCGGCCGCCATTTTTGCATCTGTGCCCCATCCTTGTCAAGAGGCCCCCCTCGGCGGATACACCGCCGAGGGGGGCCTCTGTTGTTCGCTGAGCCTTATTTCTCCCTGTGGTCCTCCAACACGGCGCCGTCCCGGAAGGCGTCCAGCAGGGCGCGCAGGTCGTCGATCCGGCTCTGAATCTCCCGGCCCAGGTCCGTCTCCCGGATGCGCTGCCGGTTTTCCATCCGCTCGAAAATATCGGTGGAGGAGGAGATGTCGAAATTCTCCCGGATGGCCTTCTCCCGGCCCGCGAAGGGCTGGTGGGCTACGATCCGATAGGAGTGGGAGTTGTAAATCAGGGTATAGCCCGCGATGCCGGAGGTGGGCTGATAGGCCTTGCAGAAGCCGCCGTCGATGACGATGAGCTTGCCGCCGCCCTTGATGGGGCTTTCGCCCTTGCGGGCCTTCACGGGCACGTGGCCGTTGATGATGTGGCAGTGGGGCCCCTCCAGGCCGAACTCCCGCAGAATCATGTCACAGATGGCCGGGTCCTGGTACAGGGTATAATAGGCGTTTTTCGGCTCGACCCAGGCACTCTCGTCCGCGATGAGCCGCCGTTCAAAGGTGGTCATCCGGTCCCGGCCGAAGATGGGGCTGTTGCGCCCAGCCCAGAGGAACCACAGAAAGTCCATGCCCAGCTTCTGCTCCAGGGAGCCGGGTTTGTAATAATAGGCCTGACGGGCCGCTGTGTCTGCATAGTCCAGAAAGTCCTTGCCCCGGCGCTCCCTGCCGTCCAGGTTGAAGGAGAGCAGCTCTCCCTCCGCCGTCAGGGGGATGCAGCCGTGGAAGAGCAGGTTCCCGTTATAGATTTTGTACAGGCTGCCCTTGGAATAGAGAAAGCGCACGTGCTTCTGCAGCTTCTCGCTGCGTTGGAAGGAGGCGGTGAGCTGCTGGATGACCGAGGCCTCCTCCGGCGACAGCTCGTAGGGCCGCGCCGGGTCCACGGTGGGAAAGTCCGTGTCCTCCAGGGCATAGCGCACGCCGCCGATGGTGATGTTGCGGTCCGCGTAGTCGATCTTGTCCAGCAGCAGCCGGTCGTCCATGCCGTATTCCGGGTGGCGCAGGATTTTCTGCCCCTCCAGCTTGAAGAGGATGACGGTGATGGCCTTGTGCATCCGGGCGGAGAGCAGCTGGTCCTTCTCCGAGGGGACGCTGCCGCCCGTCTCGGTGAGCTTTACGGCAAAGCGGCTCACGTCGCAGTCTTTGTATACCTCGTTTGCGAACACCGACAGGGGCCGCAGGGAGATGCCGTAGCCGGTCTCCACCACCTCCAGGTTGTTGTAGTGGATGGAGTTTGCCAGCACCGTGGCCACCAGGGTGCGGCTGCCGGAGGCGGCGCCCATCCAGAGGATGTCGTGATTGCCCCACTGGATGTCCACACTGTGGTGGTGCAGCAGGGAGTCCATGATGATGTCCGCCCGGGGGCCCCGGTCAAAGATATCGCCCACCAGGTGCAGATGGTCCACCGCTGCCCACTTGATCAGCCGGCAGACCGCGGCGATGAACTCCGGCGCCTGGCCGATCTCGATGATGGTGGAGATTATGTTCTCGAAATACTCCCGCTTGTCGATCTCCTCGCTGTGGGTGTACAGCAGTTCCTCGATGATATAGGCATAGTCATCCGGCAGCTCCTTGCGCACCTTGGAGCGGGAATAGCGCTCCGACACCAGGCGGCACAGCTCGATGAGCCGGTGGAGGGTGATGCGGTACCACTCGTCCAGATCCTGAATGCGGGGCTTCAGGTCCTCCAGCTTTTCCTCCGGGTAATAAATGAGCGTGGCCAGCTCGTCCAGCTCCGCGCGGGGGACGGAGGTGCGAAACAGCACGTCCAGCCGCTCCCGGATTACGCCGGAGCAGGAATTGAGGATGTGCAGAAAGGCCTCGTGCTCCCCGTGCACGTCGGAGATGAAGTGCTCGCAGCCCTTGGGCAGGTTCAGAATCGCCTGCAGATTGATGATCTCCGTGCCGGCGGCGCGCACCGTCGGATACTGGCGGGAGAGCATTTTCAGATACCGGAGCTCCTCCGCGCTGTACTGCTTGTGTGCCTGCATGGGCAGACCCTCCTCCTGTACCGTTGTTATTTTCTATATCATCGCATAAAAATCGGCGTTCTTCAAGCCCTTTTTCTTCCCGGGGCGTGACAGCGGCGGCAAACTGTGCTATCATGCGGATAGAGAGATTATGGCGGAGCGTGGTTGCCCGGGGCGCCGGCTTCGCAGGGAGGCGCGACATGATTGATTTTCTGAGAGCAGAGGGGATTGACGAGAGTATTCTGTCCCAGGTGGAGGACTTTCGGCGGGAATACCCCGTGGATGAGAGCAGCGGGCACCGGGTGCCCCGGCCCAAATACCGCTATTACGGAGCGGAGATCTGGCGCAAGGCGCTGATCGCGCTGCTGTCGGGGGAGAACCTGCTGTTGGTGGGGCCCAAGGCCACGGGCAAGAACGTGCTGGCGGAGAACCTGGCCGCGGTGTTCGCCCGGCCGGAGTGGAACATCTCCTTTTACCTGAACACCGACGCCGTGACCCTGATCGGCACCGACACCTTCCGGGGCGGCGAGGTCAGCTTCCGCAAGGGCCCGGTGACCCAGTGCGCGGAGCTGGGCGGCTTCGGCATTCTGGACGAAATCAACATGGCCAAGAACGAGTCTCTGGCGGTGCTGCACGCGACGCTGGACTTTCGCCGGATCATCGACGTGCCCGGCTATGACCGCATCCGGCTCAGCCCCTGCACCCGCTTTATCG
>CAMVIC010000161.1 GCA_947167435.1 uncultured Clostridia bacterium
TGACGGGACGGCTGAGAAGGGACTTGCCTATCATCAGCTTCTGGGCCAGACGACGGAACTGCACCGCAGCCTGGATGAGCCGGTTCGCTGGCAGCCCCGCCCGTTTGAACGGGATTACAGCCCGGACGACTTTTATGGCGGCACGCTGAAGGGCATCGAGCAGAATCTGCCGTACCTGCGGAAACTGGGCGTCACCTGCCTGTACTTAAATCCCATTGTGGAGGCCCGTTCCAATCATCGCTACGACACCTCGGACTACAGGAAGGTGGATCCGATCCTGGGCAGCAACGAGGACTTTGAGCACCTCTGCCGCAGCGCGGCGAGTCTGGGGATTCGGGTGATTCTGGACGGTGTTTTCTCCCACACCGGAGCTGACAGCATATATTTCAACCGTTACGGCAACTACCCGGACAAGGGAGCCTGTCAGGGACAGGATTCGCCCTATTACAACTGGTATGACTTTCGCCATTTCCCGGACGACTACCGCTGCTGGTGGGGCTTCCAGGACCTGCCCGAGGTGGAGGAGACCAACCCCGTCTGGCAAGAGTATATCATCAGCGGAGCAGACAGCGTAGTCAAAACCTGGCTGCGCCGGGGCGCCTCCGGCTGGAGGCTGGACGTGGCGGACGAACTGCCCGACGAGGTGCTGAGTCTGATTCGCAGGGCGGCCAAGGAAGAGAAGCCGGACGCCCTGGTGCTGGGCGAGGTATGGGAGGACGCGGTCATCAAGGAAAGCTATGGAGGACGGCGAAATTACGCGCTGGGCTTCTCTCTGGACAGTGTGATGAATTATCCGCTGCGCAGGGCGCTGCTGGACTTCATCCATCAGCGGATTGACGCCTGCGGACTCCGGGATTTCCTGGTGGGGCAGCAGATGAACTATCCAAAGCCCCTCTATTATTCGCTGATGAATCTGCTGGGGTCCCATGATGTGGAGCGCATCCGCAACGCCCTTGCAACACCGCAAACCATCAAGGACCTGTCCCGGGAGGATCAGCTGAAACTGCCATTCACGGAGGAGAGCCTAGAGCATGCGCTGGTATTGGAAAGGCTCTGCGCAATCGTGCAGTTCGCGATTCCCGGTGTTCCCAGCATTTATTACGGGGACGAGCAGGGCATGTGCGGCGTAAACGACCCGTTCAACCGCCAGGTGTTCCGGCGGGATCGCCGGGACCTGTTTGCCTTTTACGCGCAGCTTGCCGGCAGCCGCAATGCGGCCCCCGCGCTGTCGGTGGGACAGGTCAACTTTCAGGTGGCAAACCGGGACGTGCTGCTGATCCTGCGCTGGATTACAGACGGAAAGGACGTGTTCGGCCTTCCGGCGGAAAACGGCGTTTATCTGGCAGTGGTCAACCGCAGCGGGTTTGCGGCAGACTATGAGGCAGATTGCCGGGATGCCGGCTGCGGCTTTATCCGGGGGACAATCGGCCCCTGGGGCGGTGAAATTCGAAAGCTGCTCTGAGAACGCCGCAAAAGGCGGGAAAGGAGACGCCCTGCGATGCGGGTACTGCTGATTATCCGGCGGATGCTGGACCTTTATAACGAGAAGCGAATTCCGCGGGCGGCTGCGGCGCTGTCCTATTATCTGACCATGACGCTTTTCCCGCTGATTATCTGCCTGTACTCTCTGCTGGGATACAATTATACCCACGCCGTACGCATTCTGAATTTCGTGGAGCAGTTTCTCAGCGCGGAGACGACGCAGACCTTGCGCAGTTTCCTGGAATACGTCTCTGTCAGTCATAATTCCACCATGCTGGCAGCGGGGCTGACCGTTCTGGTAAGCTCGGCTTCCGCCGGAGTTCGGACCATGCAGGTGACCATCGGAGAAATCCAGGGAAAGCAGCGCTTTCGTACCCTGAGCGGCTTCCTCTTCAGCCTGGTATTCTCCCTGGTTTTCCTGGCGGCGATGTACTTTGCCCTTGTGGTTATGCTGACCGGTCGCAGCTTTATAGATCTGGTCAACAGCTATCTGCCCTTTGTGGACATCGGCAATTCCTGGCAGTGGCTGCGCTTTCTGGTGCTGGGCGGCATCATGTTTGCCATCTTCTGGGGCATCTATCTGGTGCTCTGCAAGAGGGGAGAGCGCTATCCGGCTTACCCCGGTGCTATTTTTGCCACGGTGGCCATGGTGGCGATGAGTCTGGCTTTTTCCAGCTTTATTGCTGTCTCTGCCCGATACCCGCTGGTCTACGGTTCCCTGGCATCGCTGATTCTGATGATGTTCTGGCTGTATCTCAGCTGCCAGATCATATTCCTGGGCGCGGCGATGAACGTGGCGCTGCGGGACCGGCAGTCGGGGCCGCGGAAGGGAGCATAGTGAGCATGGGGTATACCGATCTCAATGCCGAAACCATCGACCGCTGGATCGCGGAAGGCTGGGAGTGGGGAATCCCGATTTCCCATGAGACCTTCCTGAAGGCAAAGGCAGGGGAGTGGAGCGTGCTGCTCACGCCCACAAAGCCTGTGCCAAAAAGCTGGTTCCCGGAGCTTCGCTGCGCGCATGTCCTGGGACTTGCGGCGGGAGGCGGACAACAGATGCCGGTTTTTACCGCATGCGGCGCGATTTGCACGGTGCTGGATTATTCTCTCCGGCAGATCGAGAGCGAGCGACTGGTGGCAGAACGGGAGGGCTATGTCATCGAGGCGGTCCGCGCCGACATGACCCGGCCGCTGCCGTTTCCGGACGAGTGCTTTGACCTTGTATTCCACCCGGTTTCCAACTGTTATATTCGGGAAGTGGAACCGGTCTGGCGGGAATGCTGGCGGGTGCTGAAGCCGGGCGGCCTGCTGATGGCAGGCCTGGACAACGGCATTAACTACCTCTTTGAGGGAGATGAGGACGCTCCTGCGGCAGTGACAGGCTATCTGCCTTTTGACCCGCTGAAAAACCCCGACCAGATGGAGAGCCTGCGGAGGGATGACTGCGGTGTGCAGTTTTCCCACGGGATCGAGGAACAGATCGGCGGGCAGCTCCGTGCGGGTTTTCGCCTGCTGGACGTGTATGAGGATCGAAACGGCAGCGGCTATCTCCATGAACACGGCGTGCCCTGCTTCTGGGCGACGCTCGCGAGAAAAGAATAAGTCCACATAATATAGTTTACATAATTTATGCAGCAGCTCATAAGATGCCCGCCGGTGTGAAAACCGGCGGGCGTTTTCGTCAATTCATAAATTTGTCAATGGCCTCGTTCAGTGCCTGCAGATCGGCGGAACCGCCCTCCAGGTCGGAAACACAGTGCTCCAGATGGTCCTTCAGGATCACCTTGGCTGTGCTGTTGAGGGCGGAACGGACTGCGGCCAGCTGAACCAGTACCTCCGTGCAGTCCCGTCCGTCCTCCACCATACGTTTGACTGACTCCAGATGTCCGATGGCGCGGGAGAGCCGGTTCAGCACAGCCTTGGTCTGGGTGTGAACATGACCGTGGGGCTGTCCGGGCTCGTGGCTGTGATTGTGCTCAACGGGATGGCTGTGGACGTGCCCGTCCCCGTGGTCGTGATAATAGACTTCCTCTTCGCTCGGCCGCATGGCGAATTCCTCTTTCGTTCAGTGAAGTGTTGAAGGTACTATACACCAAAAGGCGGATGATTGCAAGCCCCCGGGGGGGATGCGCAAAGCAGAATCGGAACGCTCCCCAGAACCTGCAGGCGTTCCGGCTCTACACGACAGTCCAGCGCCAACAGCTTTACTCCGGCGGCCTGCGCCTGACACAGGGCCTCCCCAAAGGCCGGGTGTGTGGTCCAGTTTGGCTCGAAATGCCGTACCTGCGACATCTGGATGATAAAAACCGCCCAGCATTCCCAGCCGTCCTGCACGGCTTTGCTGAGGCCCAGCAGGTGCTTGACGCCCCGCTGCGTAGGTGCGTCCGGAAAGCGGACGATCCCGTTTTCCTCCAGCGTGACGCCCTTGACCTCCGCAAGAGCGCGGCGGTTTTCATGGGTGAAGAAAAAGTCAAAACGGGAATCCCCATATCGGTACTCCGGACGGATCGTCTCCGGCACAAAGCCGGGGCCGCCTGTTGAGAGCCATTCCCGGAAAACGGTGTTCGGCGCGGCGGCATCCATGTTGATGAGCTTCCCGCCCTTTTGCACCGCAATCAGGTCGTATACGGTTTTCCGCTTCGGACCGGGGCAGTACTGTACATAGACCGTACAGCCGGGCACCAGAAGCTCCCGGCAGCGACCGGTGTTTTTTACATGGCAGACAACCGGCTTCCCCTCCAGCAGTACATGGGCGATAAAGCGGTTGGGCCGGTCCAGAAATATGGCCGGGTATATATTCTCGTAGATCATTCCAGGTACTCGCTCACCCACTGAGAGAGCGCGCGCTGCACCCGCTCATCGCCCGGCTCTTCCACAGACAGCAGCAGCGTCTCAGGGTCTTGCGTCAGATGCTGCCGCAGCTGTGCGTAAAAAGCGCTGAGCTTCTCCCCAAGCCCCAGCCAGCTGCGCAGAAGCTCTGCCTCGTCGGGAGCCTTCAGAACGCCGATACAGGGGGTGTCGGAGGAGAAAAAACGCAGCAGCGCCTCACGAAACTGCGGAATAATCAGCTCAAATCCGCCAAACTCATCCAGCAGCGCAAAAGGGTACCAGACCGCGTCGTTCAGGAGCGAGACGCCGGTCTCGCGGTAGGCCTCGGTGTCAGCGTGGGGC
>CAMVIC010000162.1 GCA_947167435.1 uncultured Clostridia bacterium
AAGGGGGGAGGAAGAAGAAGGCGAACACAGCATTCCGCAGCGGTCGAAAAATGCAAGGAAGAGCGTAAGCCCGCAGCATTTTTCGGGCACCGCAAGGCGGGCAAAGGAGCCGGCGCGCAGCGCCTGAGAGGGGCGGGAAAACTGAAGACTGAATAATGAATATCGAGAGATCAGAAGCAGGCGATGTTGCTGTCGGTGCGGCTCTCGGTTCCGCCCACCAGGACGCCGCTGTCCAGACGGCGGATCATCTGGCCCCGGCCGAAGGCGGCGGTGTCCAGCTCCAGGCGGACCCGATGGCCCCGCCGCTCCAGGGCCCGGGCCAGCTCCGCGTCAAAGCGGCTCTCCACCGCTACGCTGTTGTCCCGCAGCCACTGCCAGCGGGGGGCGTCCAGGGCCTGCTGGGGATCCAGGCAGAAGTCCACCGTGTTCATCACCACCTGCAGGTGCCCCTGGGGCTGCATATAGCCGCCCATGACGCCGAAGGGCCCCACCGGCGCCCCGTCCTTCATCAGAAAGCCCGGGATGATGGTGTGATAGCTGCGTTTGCCGGGCATCAGGAAGTTTGCGTCTGCCGGGTTCAGGGAGAAGTCCGCGCCCCGGTTCTGCAGGGCAATGCCCGTGCCGTCCACCACGATGCCGGAGCCGAAGCCCATGTAGTTGGACTGAATGTAAGAGACCATGTTGCCGTTCCCGTCGGCGCAGCAGAGATAGACCGTGCCGCTCATGGGCGGGATGCCGTGGGTGCGCTGCTCCGCCCGCTCCCCGATGAGGGCCGCCCGTTCGGCGCCGTATTCCGGGGAGAGCAGCCGGTGATAGTCAAGCTCCATGTACGCCGGGTCCGTCACATAGCGGAAGGAGTCGGCAAAGGCCAGCTTCATGGCCTCGATCTGCCGGTGGAAGGTCTCCACGCTCTCCCGCCGGGGGAAGTCGAAATTGCGCAGGATGTTCAGCGCCATCAGCGCCGCGATGCCTTGGCCGTTGGGGGGAATCTCACAGACCGTATAGCCCCGGTAATCCACGGTGATGGGCTCCACCCAGCGGGCCTGATGGGCCGCCAGGTCCTCATAGCGGAGAAAGCCGCCGTATTTCCGGCTCTCCCCGTCGATTCTCCGGGCCAGAGTGCCGGTATAGAAGGCCGCCCCGCCGCTCTCTCCGATGGCGGAAAGGCTGTCTGCGTGGTCCGGCAGGCGGATCAGCTCGCCCGCCTCCGGGGCCCGGCCCTCCGACGCGAAGGTGCGAAACCAGGCGTCAAAGCAGGGCTGGGTCAGCTGCTGCCGGTAGCGGTCGAAGGCCAGCTGCCAGCTGCGGGCCAGGTTGGGCGCGCAGGGATAGCCGTCCCGGGCATAGACGATTGCCGGGGCCAGGACCTTGTCCAGGGGCAGCGCGCCGAAGCGGCCGTTCAGCTCTGACCAGGCTTTGACGGCCCCCGGCACCGTAACCGGGGCCCAGCCGTGGGCGGGCATGCGCCCGTCCCGGGCAAGGCCGCCGGACTGTACCCGCTCCGCCGTGGCGAGGGCGGGGGCGCAGCCGCTGGAGTTGAGGCCGAAGAGCCTGCGCTCCTTTTCCGACCAGACCAGGGCGAAGGCGTCGGAGCCCAGACCGTTGGCGGTGGGCTCCACCACGGTGAGGGCCGCCGCGGCCGCCACCGCCGCGTCCATGGCGTTGCCGCCCCGGCGCAGAATCTCCAGACCGGCGGCGGAGGCCAGAGGGCTTGAGCAGTTGACCATCCCGCCCCGGGCGTAGATGGGGTAGCGCTGGGAGGGATAGCGCTGCAGCAGGGGATCAAAAGACGGATTCATCGGATACACATCTCCAATCATTTCTTTTCCTCGTGCGGCTTTGCCAGCTTCATGGCGTCAGGCGTGCCGAAGCTCCGGCGAATCACCGTCTCGGCATAGCGCCGCATCAGCTCCTCGTCGTCCAGCAGGCTGAAGATTCGCAGGACCCTGGTCTGGTTGAACCAGACCAGCTTCACCGGGCTCGGCAGCGTCCTGCTGGAGCCGCCCACGCCCAGCATGCCTCGCTCCTCGGCAAGCTCCGGCGTGGCTTGCAGGCTGCCGTGCTGCCGGACCTGCCCGATCAGCTCCTGCTCGCTCGCGCCCATGTCGCCTGCGGTCACCGTCTCGATGTGCACATCCGAAGCGCAGATAGCGTCCGCCCAGCTGAGCATGGTCTGCCAGCCGTAGCCGCCCGCGTCCAGCAGAATGTCATACTGGTGCCAGGGACCGGCGGTGCTGTGGCGCATCTGGCGGATATAGCTCAGGTCATCCAGCGTTTCCGCAGGCAGCGCCGGCGCGGAAGCGGGCGTTTCCGGCAGGGCAGGGGTAGCCGCCTGCGTCGCGGCCTTTCGGGGCGCCTCCGTCACCGGCGCCTTCTCCGTCCCGGCAACCTCCGCAGGCCGGGGAGAGACTTCCCTGTGCTGCATGGGCACGGCCTTTCGCCCGGCGCGAAACAGGCGAAAGCCCAGATAGAAAATTCCCAGGTACACCGCCCCCAGCGCCGTCACCGTGCCGATGTTCTGCTGCCGGGTATAGCGGGCGTCCCTGAGCTCATCGGGCAGATTCAGAAGCAGCAGCCCCAGGCAGAGAACGGAAAAGGCCAGAAGCAGAATGCCCAGAACCAGCAGGACCTTTCTCATGGGACAGGTCTCCTTTCATCCTGTTTTTCGGTTCTCGGTACCGGTTTCAGCTTAACACATCCGTCCCGCCGGGCGCAAGAGATTCATCCAAAGAGGAAAGAAAACGCTCCGGGCGGGGCCGCACCCGGGGGCGTCCTGCGTTTCCGGCAGAATAGACGAAGAGCGCGGGGGAACAGTGCCAAAACAATAACGAAATTTGGTGAGCCTGTCAATTGCGCAAAAGGGCAAAGAGTGTTAAAATTATGACAACTTCAAGAGAAGGAGACGATAGGCTATGACACAGGACGTGCCGGCAATCGACAGCCTGGAGAGGCTGGAAGAGGAAATCGCCCGCGTAAAACAGGCGCAGGCGGAGTACGCGCATTACACCCAGGAGCAGGTGGACCGGATTTTCCTGGCCGCCGCCACTGCCGCCAACAAGGCCCGGATCCCGCTGGCGAAGACCGCGGGGGCGGAGACGGGCATGGGCATCGTGGAGGACAAGGTCATCAAGAACCACTTCGCCTCGGAGTACATCTACAACGCCTACCGGAACGCCCGGACCTGCGGCGTCATTGAAGAGAACAAGGCCTACGGCATGCGCAAGATCGCCGAGCCGCTGGGGCTTGTGTGCGCCATCATTCCCACCACGAACCCCACATCTACCGCGATCTTCAAAACGCTTCTGGCGCTGAAGACCCGCAACGGCATCATCATCAGCCCTCACCACCGGGCCAAGAGCAGCACCGTGCAGGCTGCCAAAGTGGTGCTGGAGGCGGCGGTAGCCGCCGGCGCGCCGGAGCACATCATCGGCTGGATCGACGCACCCTCCCGGGAGATGACCCGGCTGCTGATGAAGGAGTCGGACATCATCCTGGCAACCGGCGGCCCCAGCATGGTCAACGCCGCCTATTCCTCCGGAACCCCGGCCCTGGGCGTGGGCGCAGGCAACACCCCCGCCATCATCGACGACACGGCGGACATTCTGCTTGCGGTCAACTCCATCATCCACTCCAAGACCTTTGACAACGGCATGATCTGCGCCTCGGAGCAGTCGGTCATCGTGCATCGGAACGTCTACGACGCCGTGCGGCGGGAGTTTGCCGCCCGGGGCTGCTACTTCCTCAGACCCGACGAGCTGGACAAGCTGCGCAAGACCATGATCATCAACGGTTCGCTCAACGCGAAGATCGTGGGCCAGCGGCCCGTCACCATCGCCGCCCTCGCAGGTTTTTCCGTACCCGAGGGGACGAAGATCCTCATCGGCGAGGTGGAGTCGGTGGACCTGAGCGAGGAGTTTGCCCACGAAAAACTCTCCCCGGTGCTGGCCATGTACCGGGCGGAAGATCTGGAGGACGCCTTCGGAAAGGCCGAACGCCTCATTGAGGACGGCGGCCTGGGCCACACCTCCTCCATCTATCTGGACCTGGCCACCGGGCAGGAGAAGCTGGCGGAGTTTCAGTCCCGCATGAAGACCTGCCGCATCGTGGTCAACACCCCCTCCTCCCACGGCGGCCTGGGCGACCTGTACAACTTCGCCCTCACCCCCTCCCTGACGCTGGGCTGCGGCTCCTGGGGCGGCAACTCGGTGTCCGAAAACGTGGGCATCAAGCACCTGCTGAACATCAAAACCGTTGTGGAAAGAAGGGAGAACATGCTCTGGTTCCGGGCTCCGGAGAAGATCTATATCAAGAAGGGCTGCCTGCCCGTGGCGCTGAACGAGCTCAAGGACATGGGCAAGACCCGGGCCTTTGTGGTCACCGGCCCCCACCTGTACAAGACCGGCGCGGCGGAGCCCGTGCTGAAAAAGCTGCAGGAGCTGGGCTTGGCATGCAGCGTGTTCTTTGACGTGCCGAACGATCCGACGCTCGCCTGTGCCCGCGCGGGCGCGGCACAGATGGCGGCCTTCAAGCCCGATGTGATCCTCGCCCTGGGCGGCGGCTCGGCCATGGACGCTGCCAAGATCATGTGGGTGCTCTACGAACACCCCGAGGCCGACTTTGCCGACATGGCCATGCGCTTCTCCGA
>CAMVIC010000163.1 GCA_947167435.1 uncultured Clostridia bacterium
CATCGTCATCACCGATGACAAGCAGGTCATCTGCGCTGCCACCACCGAAGGCTGGCGCAAGGGTGTGGAATGGCTCCACGAGCTCTACGTTGAGGGCCTGTTCGACCCCGAAGCCTTCACCCAGGAATGGTCCACCTACGTTGCCAAGGGCAAGTCCGGCCGCTATGGCGTCTGCTTCAGCTGGGACGTCGCCAACATTGTCGGCCTGACCATGGCTGACATCCAGAACGGAACCGCCGGCTGGGCTCCCCTGCCCATGCTGAAGGCCGACACCGTGAACCTTACCCCCAACACCGGTTCTCTCACCTCCGGCTTTGACCGCGGCCGCGGCGCCGTTCTGACCGCCAACGCCAAGAACCCCGCCCTCATCTGCGCCTGGCTCGACCAGATGTACGATCCCATCCAGTCTCCTCAGAACAACTGGGGCACCTACGGCGAGGATGACGGCTTCGATATCTTCGAGATGAGCACCAATGACAAGGGCGAACCCATGCTCAAGCACGCCGACCTGGGCGATCACTCTCCCGTTGAGGTCCGTGAGGCCGAGATGGTCGACGGTCCTCTGGCTGTTCTCGACAGCTACTACGGCGTTTACGTCACCTGCCCCGACGACGCTCTGTACCGTCTGAACTGGATCAAGGACATCTACACCCCCGACATGCACACCAAGTATGTGTTCCCGAACGTGCTGATGTCCTCTGACGATACCAAGGAAATCTCCAACCTGCTTGCCGATATCGACAAGTGCATTGAGACCGCCCGTGCCAACGCAATCATGAACGGCTTCTCCGACGCCGACTGGGATAAGCTCCAGACCGATCTGCAGGCCTACAAGCTGGATCAGCTGCTGGCTATCTTCCAGAAGTACGTGGATGCCTCTTCTGACGCAGCTCTGATTGCTAAATAACATGCAACAATCCATTCGCGCCCTTCGGGGCGCGAATGGACAGAGAGAAGGGCTTTCGACCGGAATGATCTCAGATCGAAAGCCTTTCTCTCTGTCTGAATAGGAGAGTATGCTATGATCAGCAAAAAATTACAGCGAGCCCGCGATTTTGAGAAAAAATATCTGCCATACACCGCCTCGGAGCAGCCTCTGTTCCACGTAACCGGCGGTATCGGCTGGATCAACGACCCCAACGGCTTTGCCCCCTATAAAGGGGAGTACCATCTGTTCTTCCAGTACTACCCCTATGACACCCGCTGGGGCCCCATGCACTGGGGGCACGTGAAGACGAAGGACTTTATCCGCTGGGAGCGGCTGCCGGCCGCCCTGGCGCCGGACGCCGACTATGACAAGGACGGCTGCTTTTCCGGCAGCGCGGTGGAGCTGCCCGACGGGCGGCATCTGCTGATGTATACCGGCGTGCGCAGCGTCCGCCGCCGCAACGGCAAGGTGGAGAGCTTCCAGACCCAGTGCGTCGCCATCGGCGACGGCATGGACTATGAAAAGGTGAGTGAAAACCCGGTGATCGACGCGGGGCTTCTGCCGGAGGGCGGCAGCGTGCACGACTTCCGGGACCCGAAGATCTGGCGGGAGGGCGACCGCTTTTACGCGGTGACCGGAAACCGCTGCGCAGACGGCAGCGGCACCATCCTGCTCTTTGAGAGCGAGGACGCGCTGCACTGGCGCTATGTGAGCGTGGTCTCCGCCTGCCACAACCAGTACGGCCGGATGTGGGAGTGCCCGGATCTGTTCCCGCTGGACGGCAAGACCGTGCTCTTCACCAGCCCCCAGGAGATGAACGCCGTAGGCCTGGAGTTTCACCCGGGCAACGGGACGGTCTGCTTGATCGGAAACTTTGATAAGGCCAGCCACCACCTGATGCGGGAGAACGTGCAGGCCATCGACTACGGCCTGGACTTCTACGCCCCGCAGACCCTGCTGACTGAGGACGGGCGGCGGGTGATGATCGCCTGGATGCAGAACTGGGAGACCTCCGGCTGCCGTTCGGAGGAGCTGCGCTTCTTCGGCCAGATGACGCTGCCCCGGGAGCTGCACGTGAAAAACGGCCGGCTGTACCAGCTGCCGGTGCGGGAGCTGGAAAAGTATCGCGGCGTGCGCATCGACTACCGGAACGTGCTCATAAACGGCGAAACCAGCCTGCGCGGCGTCAGCGGCCGGTATCTGGACCTGACCGTGACCGTGCGCCCCGGAAACGAGAACAGCCTCTACAAGTGGTTCCGGCTGTACGTGGCCCGGGACGGAGAGCGCTATACCTACATCCGCTACAAGCCCGAGACGGGCACCATCCGGGTGGACCGGACCCACAGCGGTTTCCCCCACGACATCGTCAACGTCCGGGAGTTCCCGGTGCGGCAGATCAACGGGGCGATCAAGCTGCGCATTGTGATGGACCGCTACAGTCTGGAGCTTTTTGTAAACGACGGCGAGCAGGCGGCCTCCTTTACGCTCTATACGCCGCAGGAGGCCGACGCCATCAGCTTCGCCTCCGACGGGAGCGTGCTGGTGGACGTGGAGAAATATGAGCTGGAGATGAACTGAGCTATGAAAAAACACTTTGACGTGGTCGCGCTGGGAGAGCTGCTGATCGACTTTACCGAGAACGGGCAGAGCGCCCAGGGCAATCCGCTCCTGGAGGCAAACCCCGGCGGTGCGCCCTGCAACGTGCTGGCCATGCTGGAAAAGCTGGGGAAGCACACCGCTTTCGTGGGCAAGGTGGGCAACGACATGTTCGGCCGCCAGCTGCGTCAGGCCGCGGAGGGCGCCCACATCTGCATGGATTACCTTCTGACGGACGAGCGGGTGCACACCACCCTGGCCTTCGTCAAGACCTTCCCCAACGGCGACCGGGATTTTTCCTTCTATCGGGACCCGGGCGCAGACATGATGCTCCGGCAGGAGGAGCTGCCAAACGAGCTGCTGCAGGACACCCGGATCTTCCATTTCGGCACCCTGTCCATGACCCATCCGGAGGTTCGCTACGCCACCCGCAAGGCGGTGACCCTGGCCAGAGACGGCGGCGCGCTGATCTCCTTTGACCCCAACCTCCGGCCGCCTCTGTGGTACGACCTGGAGGAGGCGCGGGAGCAGATTGCCTGGGGCCTGAGCCGCTGCGACATTCTGAAAATCGCGGACAACGAGCTGGAGTTCATGACCGGCCAGACGGATTTTGACAGGGGCGCCGCCATTCTGAAGGAGCGGTATCCCAACATCCGCCTGCTGAACGTGACCGCCGGGGCCGACGGCAGCCACAGCTATTATGGCGGGCGGCACGTGTTCGTCCCCTCCTTCAAGCTGGGCGGCACCATCGAGACCACCGGCGCGGGCGACACCTTCTGCGCCTGCGTGCTGAACTTCGCACTGGAAAACGGCCTGGACGGGCTGGACGACAAAAAGCTCACGGAGATGCTGCGCTTCGCCAATGCGGCGGCCTATCTGGTCACCACGAAAAAGGGCGCCATCCGCTCCATGCCTGAGCGCCAGCAGGTGCAGGAAATCCTGCAGAGAGCATAAAAACAGACTGCGCCGGTGGGCGCAGCTTAAAAGAGCAACTCCCAAAACGCGCGGAAACCGGCGTTTTGGGAGTTGCTTTATTTGGTCACGGGGATGTGACGGTTCGGCCTATCCTGTGAAAAGGAAGTTCAGAGGGGTTTTCCCGTTACACGGGGATTAAATGTCGCCCTCCTCCACCACGGCGGTGGGACCGGCCAGGAGAATATCCCGCACGCGGTCGCCCTCCCGGCGGATGGTGACGCGAAGCAAGCCGCCGGGCATCTGAACGTCCACCTGATCGCCGCTGAGTCTGCCGGAGAGCAGAAGGCTCAGCGCCGTGGCGCCGGAGCCGGTGCCGCAGGCCAGCGTGAAGTCCTCCACCCCCCGCTCGTAGGTGACGGCGCGGACGCTGTGGGGGCCGGTTACGCAGGCGAAGGTGACGTTCGCGCCCCGGGGAAAGGCGGTGCTGTAGCGCAGAGCGCGCCCCCGGCGGCGGAGACTGTCCGGATCCTCAAAATCGGCGGGAACCGCAGCCACCACCGCGTGGGGGATGCCGGGGTTCCCCAGTTCCACATAGGCACAGTCCACCGTCTCCCCGTCTCCCGGGGCCTGCCGGTGCAGGTCAATGACGGAGGGGTCATTCAGCCGGACCTGGTATTCCGATTCGCTGAGCCGCCGGGCGAAGATGAGCCCCGCGGTGGCGCGAAAGCGGATGTCCTGTATGTTACGCGCAAGGCCGTGCTCCACGCCGTAGCGGGCAGCGCAGCGGGCGCCGTTTCCGCACATCTCGCCCAGGGAGCCGTCGGCGTTGTAAAACAGCATGCCGAAATCCGCGCCCTCATGGTCGGGAATGAGCACAATCATGCCGTCCGCGCCCGGTCCGGTCTCCTCGCGGCAAAGGCGCAGGGCGAGGACCTGCAGATCCTCGCCCTCCAGCTCGCCGTGAAGATTTTCCAGAACGACAAAGGAATTCCCCGCGCCGTGCATTTTGGTATAGCGCATCTCCCAGCCTCAGCTCTTCTGGCGCAGGCGCTTCTGCAGCCAGTCCTTGCCGTCCACGTAGCGGGAGACAATGAAGGTGGATACATAGTCCATGGCGGCGTTGACCATGGTGGCGGGAGGATCGACCAGGTCGCCCAGGGCCCAGGCGATGGGCAGGGCCAGCGCGATCTGCTC
>CAMVIC010000164.1 GCA_947167435.1 uncultured Clostridia bacterium
AGCATCTTGAAGAAAGGAAGGACGAAACATGAAAAAAGTTTTCAAACTGGAGGATCTGGACTGCGCCAACTGCGCCGCGAAGATGGAGGCCGCCATTCGGAAGCTGGACGGCGTGAAGAACGCGAGCGTCAGCTTCATGACCCAGAAGATGACCATTGAGGCGGAGGACGACAAGTTCGACGAGGTGGTCAAGGCCGCCGTCAAGTGCATCGCCAAGGTAGAGCCGGACTGCCGGGTGATTCTGTAAGGCAATGACAAAGCGTCAGAAAAAGACTCTGTATCGAATTATCGCAGCGGCGCTGCTCACACTGGCGGCGGCGCTGCTGCCGGTGGAAGGCATCTGGAAGGCGCTGGCCTTCGCAGTGCCGTACCTGGTAATCGGCTATGACGTTCTGCGGGGGGCGGCCCTGGGAATCATTCATGGGCAGATGTTCGACGAGAAGTTTCTGATGGCCATCGCGACTCTGGGCGCTTTTGCCATTCAGGAGTACCCGGAGGCCGCCGCCGTCATGCTGTTTTATCAGATCGGCGAATGGTTCCAGTCCATCGCGGTGGGCAGAAGCCGCAAGTCCATTGCCGCGCTGATGGACATTCGCCCCGACTACGCGGTGGTGCTGCGGGACGGGGAGGAGCAGCAGGTTTCGCCGGAAGAGGTGGAAGTGGGGGAGACCATTCTCATCCGCCCCGGCGAGCGGATTCCCCTGGACGGCACCGTGCTGGAAGGCAGCAGTTCGGTCAACACATCGGCTCTGACCGGCGAGAGCCTGCCGGTGGACAAAACCGTGGGGGACCAGGTCATCAGCGGCTCCATCAACCTGAGCGGCCTGTTGAAGGTGCGGGCCGAGAGCCGTTATGAGGAGAGCACGGTGGCCCGGATTCTGGAGCTGGTGGAAAACTCCGCCGAGAAGAAGGCAAAGGTGGAGAGCTTCATTACCCGCTTTGCCCGCTGGTATACCCCCTGCGTGGTCATCGGCGCCGTCCTGCTGGCGCTGGTACCGCCGCTGCTGTTCCACGGGGCATGGAGCGAGTGGATTCGCAGAGCATTGATCTTTCTGGTGGTGTCCTGTCCCTGCGCGCTGGTGGTCTCGGTGCCCCTCAGCTTCTTCGGCGGGATCGGCGGCGCCTCCCGGGAGGGTATTCTCATCAAGGGAGCCAACGATCTGGAGACGCTTGCCTCGGTGGACACGATTGCCTTCGACAAGACCGGAACCCTCACCCAGGGCAGCTTTGCCGTGGATGCCATCCATCCCAAAGAAATCCCGGCGGAGGAGCTGCTGGATCTGGCAGCGGTTGCAGAGAGCTATTCCAGCCATCCGGTGGCGGAGTCCATCATCCGGGCCCACGGCGGTGACATCGACAAGTCCCGGCTGGGCAACGTGGAGGAGCTTGCGGGTCTCGGCCTGAAGGCTGTAGTGGACGGGCAGACCTTCTATGTGGGGAATGCCGCGCTGATGGAGAAGGTCGGCGCGCAGATTGTCCACGACTGCGACCTGGTGGGAACCATCATCCATCTGGCCAGGGACAGCGAGTATCTGGGCCATATTGTCATCAGCGACCAGCTCAAGCCCGATTCAGCCAAGGCCTTGGCTGACCTGAAAGCGCTTGGCGTCCGGCAGACCGTAATGCTCACCGGCGACGCGGAGGCAGTGGCAAAGTCCGTGGCCGAAAAGCTGGGTGTGGACCGGTACCATGCGCAGCTGCTGCCCGCACAGAAGGTGGAGCAGGTGGAGACGCTGCTTGACTCCGGCTGCACGCTGGCCTTCGTGGGCGACGGCATCAACGACGCGCCGGTGCTTACCCGGGCGGACGTGGGAATCGCCATGGGCGCCATGGGCAGCGATGCCGCCATTGAGTCGGCGGATATCGTGCTCATGGACGACAAGCCCTCCCGACTGCCTCTGGCTGTGAAGATCGCACGCCGCACCATGCGCATTGTGCGGGAGAATATCGTCTTCGCGCTGGCGGTGAAGCTGGTAATCCTGGCTCTCGGCGCCCTGGGCATCGCCAACATGTGGTTTGCCGTGTTTGGTGACGTGGGCGTGCTGATTCTGGCAATTCTCAACGCCATGCGCTGTATGATGAAAGTAAAATGACGGCAAAAAGCGGGGAGTTCCCATGGGAGCTCCCCGCGTTTTTTTAGGGAAACGCTGAATCAATCCCCGCGCACGTCGATTGAATCAGCGCTTCCTTAGGAAATGGCAGGCCGGACGCTGGCCAGAATGATGGTGGCAGCCAGCTCCGCAATCTCATCGGGACTGCTGCACTCCGGTTCGTCCAGCCAGCTTTGGAAAAGACCGATGCAGCCGTTGATGACAAAGGCGTTGTAGCGGTTGAAGCGGGCCGGGTCCGCATCCAGCGCGGCGCTGCGCCAGATGTAGGAGCAGCGTTCGTCCAGCAGCTTTTTGACCCGCTCCACAAACTGCATGTCGCCGTTCGGGCCCAGCATGATCTGGCAGAAGCTGCGGTTCTTGCCCAGGAAGGAGAAAACCGCACTGAGATAGGGATGCGCCCCGGCATTCAGGTTGAAGCTGCCGTTGAGCGTTTCGCTGAAATCCCGGAAAAAGGAGTCCTCCATCTCCCGCAGCATGTCGTAAATATCCGTATAGTGAAAGTAAAAAGTGCCCCGATTCATGTCGGTCAGCTCCGTCAGTTCCTTGACGGTAATCTCATTGATCGGTTTTTCCCGCAGGAGCATCAGCAGCCCCTCCTGCAGCTTCGCTCTGGTATTGCGCACACCTCTGTGCTCGGTTTTTGCTTTACCCATGCAAACCTCTTTTCAACACATTGTTCAAAATTGTTGATTTTTGAACAGCATATCCCAATCTGATTATTGACGGATAATTCAACACAAGTATAATCAAACTGTAAACTGTTTTTCAACACTTGTCAAGGAGCAGAGGTCTATGGACGGGCACGCCAAGGGACAACCGGACATCATGCACCGCCTTTCCGCGGGGATCGTGCAGTATCGTTTTCTGATCATACTGCTCTTTATCGTCGCGGCGGTTTACTGTGCGCTCTCCCTGGGGCGTGTGCGGGTCAACTCGGACTTTACGGCCTTCCTCGCGCCGGATACCGAGACCCGGCAGGGCCTGAGCATCATGGAGAAGGAGTTTGTCACCTATGCCTCCGAGGACGTGATGGTGGCCAACGTGACAAGTGAAAAAGCACGGGAACTGGCGGATACCATTGCGCGCTTCGACGGCGTCAGCGGCGTCGCCTTTGACGAGAGCTCCGCTCATTATACCAATTCCTCCGCCCTGTTGACCATTTCCTTCAAAGGAACCGAGGAAGAGGCGCGGGTGGAGGCTGCGAAGGCCCGCGTGAAGGAGTTCCTGGCACCTTACGACAACTATGCCTATGCCATGTCCTTCTCGGATTTCTCCGCGCAGCTGGCTCACGAGATGGTGGGCGTTGTGCTGATTGCGGCAGTGGTTATCATTGCCATATTGCTCTTTACTTCCCGCAGCTATTTTGAAGTGGTGATCTTCTTCCTGGTTTTCGTGTTCGCGGGACTTCTGAACATGGGAACCAACTTCTGGCTGGGAGAGATCTCCACCATCACCAACTCCATCGCCATTATCATGCAGCTGGCGCTGGCCATCGACTATGCCATCATCTTCAGCCATCGGTATCAGGATGAGGCGCTGCTTTACGACAGCCCGAAAAAAGCCCTGATTGAGGCGCTGTCCAAAGCAATCATTGAAATTTCCTCCTCCAGCCTGACCACCATTTCCGGCCTTGTGGCGCTGATGCTGATGCAGTTTCGCCTGGGCTATGATCTGGGTATGGTGCTGGCCAAGGGGATTGTCTGCAGTCTTCTGACGGTTTTCCTCCTGATGCCGGGGCTGATTCTGCTGTTTCCCAGGGCCATCCGCCGCACGGTGCACAAGTCGCTGATCCCGAATATCACCTCCTGGGGGCGCTTCCTGATGCGCTCCGGCTTCTGCTTTGTCTGGGTGTTTCTGCTGGTCATTCCCGCCGCCATCTGGTGCTCGGGGCAGACGGAATACGCCTTCAACGACAGCTCGGTGACGGAGGTGGTCTACTCGGAGAGCCGGGCAAATATGCACAAAATCCAGGACACCTTTGCCCACTCCACCACGGTGGCACTGCTGGTACCGGCGGAGAACTTTGACGCGGAGAAGGCCATTCTTGCCGAGGTAGAGACGCTGGATGAGATCAAGACCGCCACAGGCCTTGCCAATATCGACATTGACGGGGAACACACGCTGACCGACCGATTCACGCCCCGTATGCTGGCGGAGCTGCTGGAACTGAGATATGAGCAGGCGGCTCTGATTTACCAGGCCTACGGACTGCAGCATGAGGAATACCAGGCGCTGTTCGGAAACGCCGAGTCCTATGAAGTGCCGCTCATTGACATGATGCTTTTCGTGTTTGACATGGTGGACCGGGGCGTAGTCACGCTGGATGCGGAAAAGCAGGAGACCATGGATGACCTGCGGGAGACCCTGAACATGGGAATCCGGCAGCTTCGGGGAGAAAACTGGAATCGTCTGATCTTTACCGCTGATGTGCCGGTTGAAGGGGAGAAGAGCCTTGCCCTGGTGGAGACAATCCGCAGCATTGCCGAGCGGCATTACGGAGAGGGGGCTGTCCTGGTGGTCGG
>CAMVIC010000165.1 GCA_947167435.1 uncultured Clostridia bacterium
CCCATGAGAAGCGGCGGGCCCAGTGCGCCCGGACCGGGGAGCCGGAGGAGCCGCTGCCCGGGGAGGAAACCTGAGACACAAAACGAAACGGAAACCGCCGGCAGCCTCGGCGCCGGCCGCGCAGAGATACGGGAGGCAAAGATATGCAGGCCAAACTGGAAAACGGAATCCTTATCCTGAGCCCGGAGGGGCACGTGGACGCGAGCAACGCATCGGCCTTCGAGGCGGACATCCGCAGCGCCAGAGAGCAGCTTCCCGCGGAGGCGGTGGTGCTGGACTGCGACAGGCTGGACTATATGAGCAGCGCGGGACTGCGGGTGATCCTCCGGCTGCGGCAGGATTTGGAAGACACCTGCCTGCGGAACGTACACCCGGACCTGTACGAGATTCTGGAGACCACCGGCTTTACGGAGATGATGCAGGTGGAAAAGGCCTACCGGCGCGTATCCCTCAGCGGCTGCGAGCTGATCGGCCAGGGGGCCAACGGAAAGGTGTACCGGCTGGACGAAGAGAACATCATCAAGGTCTATTACGATTCCGACGCCCTGCCCATCATCCGCCACGAGCGGGAGCTTTCCCGGGCCGCCTTTGTGCTGGGCGTGCCCACGGCCATCCCCTACGACGTGGTGGCCGTGAAGGAGGGGGGCTACGGCTCCGTATACGAGATGCTCAACGCCAGGACCTACGTGAAGGTCTGGCAGGACGGGGAGAAGAGCCTGGAGGAGCTTGCGGCCATGGCCGTGGAGCTGCTGCGGCTGATCCATTCCCGCCAGGTGCGCCAGAGCGTGGTGCCCTCCGCCCGGGAGGTCGCCCTGGACTGGGCGGATTACCTGAGGGACTTTCTGCCGGCGGAGCAGTACGAGAAGCTGCACCGGCTTTTCGCCGAAGTGTCGGACGACCGGAACCTGGTGCACGGGGACTATCATTTCCGAAACCTGATGTATCAGGACGGCGAGACATTGCTGATCGACATGGACAAGCTCAGCTACGGCAACCCGATCTTTGAGCTTGCGGCCATCTACAACGCCTACGTGGGCTTTCCCGCCACGGACCCCGAGGACGCGGAGCGCTTCCTGGGCATTCCGGCGGACCTGTGCGCCCGGCTGTGGCGGATGATGCTCTCCGGCTATCTGGGCACGGAGGACGAGCAGCGGCTGAGGGACGTGGAGGAGAAGGCGAAGCTTATAAGCGACGCCCGCCTCATGCGCCACGTGCTGCGGCGAAACCAGCAGCAGACCGAAGAGGGCCGCCGGAAAGCGGCTTATTACGGCGCCGAGCTGCAGGAGCTTCTGGCGCGGGTGGATTCGCTGGGCCTGTGACAGGCGCGCAGCGGGAGGAAATATGAAGAAAATCAGAGATTCCCTTCGAAACAAGGCGCTGCTGAGCGCGCTTTTCATCGTGCTGATCTTTCTTCTGCTGGGGCTGGCCCTGCGCTTTATCAGCGCAAGGCTCAGCGAGAACACGGAAAACCAGCTGATGGAAATGAAGATGAGCGCCCTGACGGACATCGTGCGCGAGGGAAACGCCCGGCGCCTGGCGGCGGACGCCCGGCTGTCCGACAACCTCCGGCGCAGCGTGAACCTGATGACGCTTCTGCTGAAGAACTTCGTCACGGAGGAGGGCTATACCGGGCCCCGGGAATTTGAAGACGGCTTCGTGGTGCAGCTGGAGGGGGAGCGGGTGATCCTGCCCCCGGCCTATGAGGGCTTCTCCGGCCTGATCACCCGGGAGCTGATGGAGGAGGGCCTCCGCTCCGGCGAGACCATGACCGCCCGCCTTGACGAGACGGCCGACGGGGAGGACGACCCCACCCGCATCTGGCTTCTGTCCTTCGGGCAGATCGGGGAGGACCTTTACTACGCGGACCTGATCAGTCAGGCCGAATACGACCTGTATATGGATATGGGCACCGACGTCACGATGGCGTCGCTGCAGGACGCGGACGAGACCTTTGAGGGCATTACCCTGCTGCTTCAGGAGCAGGAGGGAGAGCTGCAGCTGATCCGGCAGTACGGAGGCGACGCGGCGGCGGAGAGCCTCAGGGATCTGGGCCTGACGGAGGAGACCCTCCGGCAGGAGCCGCCGGTGCTGAGCCTGGGCGGGAAGGACTATGCCTGCAGCTACGGGGACTTTGTCCTGACCCGGCGGGAGGGCGGCAGCTGCCGCATCGTGCAGATGCTGCCGAAGATCCCCGCCAGAGATCTGAACCTGTCCCGGGTGCGGCTGCTGCGGATCGTGATGACGATCATCTTCGTGGCCTTTACGGTCTATACCCTCTCGGCCCAGCGCTACGCCGCCGAGCACGCAGTCAACGGCGAGGAGGCGGAGGAGTTTCAGCCCAGGCGCTTTCGCAGACGTCTGGTGAACATTGCGCTGCTGAGCGTGGTGGTCACCTTCCTCTGCTCGCTGATGATTGAATCCCTGGGAACCCTCTATTCCGAGGTTCGCTGCGGCAGGGACACCCTGGCCCTGCATGCCGCGCGGCTGGAGCGGGAGGACGACAAGCGGCAGAGAGCGCGCGTCCGGGAGGAAGAGGACTGGATTGTGTACTACGGCGGGCGGCTTGCCACGCTTCTGTCCGAATACCCGGAGCTGAACACCCGGCAGACCCTGCAGGGCAGCTGCATGGCCCTGGACGCGGACTATATCATGCTTTTTGACTCCCGGGGACGGGAGACCCTCTGCAGCCGGGATTACACCGGCTTCCGGCTGGACGACGAGCGCAGCAGCCAGCTGCAGGATTTCCAGCGCCTGCTCCACGGCGTGGACAGCATCGTGCACGAGACGGCGGTGGACGGCATGACCGGCCTTGAGCGGCAGCTGATCGGCGTGAAGCTGCCGGCGGCGGAGCCCGGCCAGATGCACGGGGCGATGATTCTGGCGCTGCTGCCGGAGCGGACAAGCGCCGGCTCTGATTTCAAGGCGGACGGCAGCTTCCGGACAGCCTCCGGCGCCCGGGAGAGCAGGTGCTTCGCGGCGGACGCG
Source organism: uncultured Clostridia bacterium (assembly GCA_947167435.1). Next base: position 2,986 of record CAMVIC010000165.1, read on the forward strand.
GAGACGGGCGAGATCCTCTACAGCAGCGATGCCTCCCTCCTGGGGAAGAACATCCGGGACTGCGGCCTGCCGGAGAGCAGCCTGCAGGGCGGCTTTATGGATTTCGTGTCTCTTCTTGGCAAGGGCACCCTGCTCATCTCCAGCCGCTCGGAGGGGCGCGTGTTCTTCTATGCCGCCGAATCCGACGCCATGGTGTGGCGGATCGTGCGCAACGGCGCCATTGCGGCGCTGCTGTTCGCCGCGGCGCTGACGCTGCTGCTGCTGTTTCTGCTGGGCGGCTATACGGAAAAGGCCTTCCGGGAGTGGAAGGAGCTGCGGACGAAAAGCGCCGCACGGCTGCGCACCGGCTCCGGCGAGGAGAGCGAGAATACGGAGACCGGGAGGAAGGGGCCTCTCCGGCGGCTGTCGGAGTATCTCCACTGGGACCGGCTTCGCACCCGGGACAAGGTGCTTGTGGTGCTGCGGATGGGCCTGATCTTCCTGATTATCAGCGCTCTGGAGGTGCTGCACGGAAGGCAGCTTCCCAACGAGAGCTATCACACCATGCTGGGCTTTCTGCTCCACGGCGGCTGGATGCGGGGACTGAACCTGTTCTGCATCTACAGCATCCTGATGCTGGCGGGCGTGGCCTACCTGATCAATCTGGCCTGCAGCCTGCTGCTGCGGCTGTCCGGCGTGGTGGTCAGCGGAAACGGCGAGACGGTCTGCCGCCTGCTTTACAGCTGCATCAAGTACGTGACCGCCATCGGCGTCATCTATTTCAGCCTGGACTATCTGGGCTTTCCCACCGGCACCATCATCGCCTCCTTGGGCGTGGTTTCCCTGGCCATCTCCCTGGGCGCACAGGACCTGATCAAGGACGTGCTGTCGGGCCTGGCCATCGTGTTTGAGGGCTGCTTCCGGGTGGGGGACATTGTGGAAATCAACGGTACCGGCGGCCGGGTGCTGGAGATCGGCGCCCGCTCCACCAAGCTGAACGTCTCCGGCAACAACACCCTGGTCATCAACAACCACGACATCAGCACCATTGTGAACCTGTCCCGGGAGCTGTCGGAATTCCGGATGGAGCTGGAGATCGGCGAGGAGCTGTCTCTGCTGCAGCTGGAGGAGCTGCTGAACAGAGAGCTGCCGGCCATCGGCAGGAAGAACGCGAAGATTCTGAAAGGGCCCTATCTCTGCGGCGTAAGCAGTCTGAGCGCCGTGGAGCCCGACGCCCTGCAGCGGCTGACGCTGCGCATCGGCGCCCTGATCGAGGAAAAGAACCGGGACGAGGTCATGCTCTTCCTGAACCGGGAAATCCGGCTGCTGCTTGAGCGGAAGGGCGTCGCGCAGACGGAGGTTGCCTCATGCGACTGAAACGAAAACAGACCCGGGAGGACCGCCGGGAGCGGATGGAGCGGGACCTGTCCCGCTACGGCCGAAAAATCCTGGACTCCCACGAGATGACCCAGGCCTTTCACCAGCGGCACCACAAACTGTCAAACGTAGGGGAGCACACCATGCGGGTGGCCCGGACGAGCCTGGGCATCTGCTACGCCCTGCGAAAGCTCAACGTGAAGACGGACATTCGCGCCGTGGTCACCGGCTCCCTCTGCCACGATCTGGGCATCCTGGGCCGGAGGGAGAAATTCGCATCCGGCCGGGAT
>CAMVIC010000166.1 GCA_947167435.1 uncultured Clostridia bacterium
GGAGATCAACACCCGTCTGCAGGAAAAGGGCTGCGGCATCATCGGCATCGTGGAAGACGGCAACGAGGCGGAGAAGCTCCCCCTGGCAAAAGAGCTCATGGCGGCCAACGGCACCAATTATCCCAACATTCTGCCCTCGGACGGCATGAGCTTCCTGGACACCGTCACCAGCTATCCCTCCTCCTTCTTTGTGGATCGCAACGGCGTGATCCTGTGCCCTCCCAGCTCCGGCGCGGCAGTCGGCCAGTATGAGGAGGTCATCGACCAGCTGCTGAACAAGGAAGAGGTCAGCCGCTTCACCATGCCTGCGGCCGGCGCAAACGACGAGAACGTGTACCGCGTCATCGTGAAGGACGCTAACGGCGATCCCGTCAAGGGCGTCGCCATCCAGTTCTGCGACGACACGTCCTGCAACCTGGCCAAGACCGACGCGGACGGCGTCGCCAGCTTTGATCTGCCGGAGGGCTTCGAGTACATCGTCCACGTTCTGAAGGTACCCGAGGGCTATGCCAAGGACGGCGGCGAGTATCACACCCTGACCGAGTACAGCGACGTGGTGATCGTTCTGAACGCCGCCTGACCCTGCATTTTCCCGAAAAAGGAAAAGGCAGGGAAAACCGGCTGGATGTTTTGACAGCACTGTGCTGCTATTCTATGAATCACCAGGAATTTGCCGGGCATTTCTGTCCGACAAATTCGCTGAGGCAGCGCCGCACAAGCCGCTATCGGCAGCATCCGGAAGCTCTGTTTCTGCCGGATGACGCGGTGCTGCTCCGATACGATCTGGGAGGGATTTCCATGACCATCGTGAAAATGCTGGACGGCAATACCATGACGCTCGTTCTGGAGGGCAGGCTTGACACGTCCACGGCTCCCCAGCTGGACGAGGTGCTGAAGCAGGACCTGGACAGTGTACGGAATCTGACTCTGGATTTTGAGAAGCTGGAGTACATCTCCTCCGCCGGCCTGCGCGTTCTGATCTGGGCTTACCAGACGCTGGACGCCCGGGGCGGCACCCTGAAGATGGAGCATGTCAGCGATATGATCCGCGAGACTTTTGACCTCACCGGCCTGTCCGAGCTTCTGAACGGCTGAGGACGCACCGAACCAATCCCCCGCGCCGTAAGGCCCTGCGGTGCCCCGGTCTTCCCGGTGGGGACGGCCGAAGTCGCCGCCGCTTTCAGGACCTGACTGAGAACTGATGAACGGAGGAATCTGTAAATGAAAAAGAATCGAAGCGCCCGGTGGCTTTCTATGCTGCTGGTATGCGTACTGCTGCTGGCCTGCCCGGCTTCCGCCCGGGGTGAGAGTGCCGGGGATCACCAGATTGAGCAGCGCAGCTACCCCTTCTACACAGGCCGCACCGCGGCAAACAGGATGGATGCGGAGTTTCCTCTCTACTTTGTGGACGGGGCTGACGACCTGCCCTTTGTAGACGTGTATGACTGGGCGGAGCTTCTGTACGTCATCAACACCCAGCTCAACGAGGACCCGGGCTATGAGCTGACCATCCACAACGACGATCCGGTCCTCACGCTGGAGCGGGAGAGCGGATACACCCTGACCTTTGACTTTGCAAACAAACGGCTGACCTTCGACGACTACGACGCCTTCCAGCACAACTCCGACGACACCACGCTGCTCGACCTGGTCTCGGAGAGCAGCACCGACGAAGAGGGCAATCCCCTTTTCATCTGGCGCAACAAGGCGGACTCCTTTGACCGCTACGGCGACATCATGGTCGTAGACCTGGCGGCCGCCGGCATCCCCATGATCGCCCAGGACGACTGCTATCTGGTCCCCATGCAGACGCTGAACGACTTCACCCTGCTTAACAGCCTGATCAGCGTTGTCTTCAACGGGCAGGCCCTGTTTCTGGCAAACGACGGCATTTTCTTCGATTACCGGACGGGCGAATACACGGAGGCGGCGGATCTCTATTACGACGCCCCCACCGGCGACCGCAGCGACGCCCTGGCTGCCTACAGCTACAACGAGCTTTGCCTGGTGCTGGACACCTTCTACGGTCTCAAGGACGTGCACGATATCGACAGCTTCCGTCAGCTCTTCTGGCAGATCGGCTATGACGAGGCCCTCAGCGGCAGCGACGCCCTGGACGCGGACAACGCGCTGAAATCCTTCATCGACCATTATCTGGACGACCTGCACTCCGGCTTCAACGAATACTCCGCCCTCGCAGGCTTGAACCCGATCTCCCGCAGCACAGGCATCGCCAACCGGAAGTTTGACGCAAATGCATACGAATACCGGGCGGCCCGGGACGAGGCCTATCCCGACGGCTATCTGAAATATGAAGAGGTGGGAAACACCGCCTATATCACCTTCGACAGCTTTGATTACGCCTTCAGCGGCCCCGCCTACTACGAGGCCAAAGAGAGCGGTGAACTCCTGACCGGCACAGCGGCCCAGATTATCGACGCCCACGCCCGGATTACCCGGGAGAACAGCCCCATTGAGAACGTGGTGCTGGATCTGTCCAACAATACCGGCGGCGACGTGGACGCGGCGATCGTGGTGCTCTGCTGGTTCTTGGGCGACGGATCCTTCAGCATCAAAAACACGGCCACCGGCGCCATGTCCACCTCCGTTTACCGGGTGGATATCAACCTGGACCATGAATTCGACGAAAGGGACACCGTAGCCGACAAGAACCTGTATTGCCTGATCTCCCCGGTGAGCTTCTCCTGCGGCAATCTGGTGCCGGCAGCCCTGAAATCCTCCCAGCGGGTAACCCTGATCGGCCGGACCTCCGGCGGCGGCAGCTGCTCGGTGCAGCCCATGAGCACCGCCTACGGCACGATCTTCCAGATTTCCTCCTGCATGCGCATGTCCTTCCTGAAAAACGGCTCCTTCTATGACATAGACCAGGGCGTAGAGCCGGACTACTACGTCGACAACATCGCAAATCTCTATGACCGGCAGGCGCTGACCGACTTTATCAACGGCCTGTTCTGAACTGACCGGACAAAAAACACCTCAGGGCGAATCCGTACCGAGTACGGATTCGCCCTGAGGCGTTTTGGGTTCCGGGTAATGTGCGCCGGATTAGCAGCGTGTGCTCCTATCGATTCAGTCTCCCAGAGGAGACTGAACAGTTGGCAGCATCACCCGCAGGGAAGCGTTGTCGATGGTGAAATCGTAATTATACTCGGAAAACTCCGTAGGCTGGGTGGGGTCCAGCTGGAAATCCTCGTCCAGGAAGGCCCGGTACGGGTCCCAGGCGGTGATGATCAGCTGCAGGCGATGGCCGGGCGCCAGGGTGTAGGCGGTGGGCAGCAGATAGAAGGTATACTCATATTCCCTGCCGGCGACCAGATCCGCGGAGCTCACGTACTCGCTGGAATCACAGCCCAGCCCCGGATTGCACAGATCGGTCCAGCCGAAGCTGACACATTTGCTGTAGGTGCTGCTCTGGACATACTCCAGGACGTCTTTCTCCTCAAGGCCGCCGCCCTGCTCGAAGCTGTCGACGGTTTTGACAGGCAGCGTGGTTCCAAGGCGTTCCTTGGTCATATAGGCCTTGAAGGGGGTTCCGTCCTCCCGATAGTCCACCAGCACGGCCGTGATCATCAATCCGTCCTTATCCGTCACCTGGGTGGAGAGCTTCACATGGACCTCCGGCACTCCCAGAATCGTGGTCCCCTCCGGCACGTCCAGGCAATAGGAACCGGCAAAGGGCTCGTCCAGGGTGGCATAGTAGATTTCCTGCCCCTTCAGCCCGGTCAGCTGCGGATCCTCCCCCTGAAGGAAGGTGGTGGCGTAGGCCGCCAGGCCCTCCGTGGTGACCGCGGTGCTGTCCGAATCGCTGAGCGCGGAGACCTCCAGATACGGGAAGTCGCGCCAGTGCTCATAAAAGCGGTACTGACCGTCCAGATTGCTCTGTACGCTGACCTCCGGCATGTTCTCGATGCCGTTGTCCACGCCGTAGAGATAGTGGGCAAGCCATTTGTTCATGATCTCCTGCCACACGACGCCGTTGATCCGCTGGTTGTTCAGGTAATTGTGCCCGTCCTGATGGAGAACGATTTTGGCGGGCATGCCCGCCCTGGCAAAGGCCTGCATCATCAGGTCCGCCTGCCGGGAGGTGACGTTGAAGTCGTTCAGGCCCTGCACGATCAGCGCCGAGCAGCGGATGTTCTCCCAGTCGTCCGAGTAGTCGGATTCTGCCCAGATGGGGGCATAGTCCCCGTTGGTGGCGCCCTGGTCCTGGGCGATCTGCCAGAGCCAGGCGCCGTAGTCCTCGTTGGGCACCGTCCAGTCGTTGTCCAGGAAGGTTCCGCCGCAGTTATACACGGCAAGGGAATCGGCGTAGTTTACCTCGAAGATGATGGGAATCCCCTGGGAATTGGTGTAGTCGTACCAGTTGGCAATGCCGGCGAAGGGGATAATGGTTTTCAGCCCTTCCACGCCGGTGGTGGCCACCTCATAGGGCAGCGTTCCCCCGTAGGAGCAGCCGGTCATGGCCACGTTTCCGTTGGACCAGTCGGCCGAGATGCTCAGGTTGTGGGTTTTGTCCGTATAGGCTGTCCGCTTTCCGGTCAGCCATTCCACCACGCACCTGTGGCTGTCCCGCTCCAG
>CAMVIC010000167.1 GCA_947167435.1 uncultured Clostridia bacterium
TGGGGTAGAAATAGAGGCCGGTGACGGCATAGTTGCTCTTCGGCTCCTTGGGCTTTTCCTCGATGGAATAAGCCTTGCCGTTTTCGTCAAAGGCGACCACGCCAAAGCGCTCCGGGTCATTGACGTAGTATCCGAAGACCGTGGCGCGAGCATTCTGCTCTGCGTCCGCCGTTGCAGCCCGCAGCAGCTTGCCGAAGCCATTGCCATAGAAGATGTTGTCGCCCAGCACCATGGCGCAGGCCTCGTTGCCAATAAACTCCCGACCGATCAGGAAGGCCTGGGCCAGTCCGTCCGGGGAAGGCTGCTCGGCATAAGTAAGATGTACGCCGAACTCGGAACCGTCGCCCAGGAGCCGTTCAAAATTGGGAAGATCCGAAGGGGTGGAAATGATGAGGATGTCCCGGATGCCAGCCAGCATCAGCGTGGACAAGGGGTAGAAGACCATGGGCTTGTCGTAGATGGGCAACAGTTGTTTGGACGTAACCATGGTCAGCGGATAGAGTCTGGTGCCGGCGCCTCCGGCGAGGATGATGCCTTTCATGATGTCTCTCCTTTTCTTTTCACGATTGGTTTCGGGTGGTGTGTCTTTATTTCAGGGATGGTTTACGTTTTCCTGCAAAAAGCGGAAGGAATCGATTCAGTAGATAGATTGTTGGGATCTCAGCCACAGCGACCATTACAAGGACGGCAAGCCCGACGGAAAACGGCACGGACCGAAAATCCGCAATCCCGATCATTTTTCCAAATACAACATAATAAAAGCTATGGGTGCCAAAGATAATCAGCGTTTCTCTGCCTGGTACCTTCATCCAATGAAGCCAGGGATTTTTGCCAGCTTGGACGATGAGATAGGTTCCACAAATTGCGCCGAGAAGGAAAAGCGGGAGATTATTCAAGCTTACCGCACTGTACTCCACGCAGCCAAAGCTAAGTACAAGCGCGCATAGCAGCAAGCCAGAAAGCAGGAACCCAGGAAGGCTCCATTTCAGGATCGCATTCTTCCAGCAAAAACCAACGGAAAGGAAAAAGACCGTCTGGAGGATCATACGCAGATATTTCAAGTAGTTTGTTCCAGATGGAATCAGCACAGCGATAGACAAGAACACAACAGAAATTGTGAAGATTGCCCATCTAGAATGGATTGTTTTCAGGGCAAATATAAACAAAAGCTCTGAAAAGAACAGGACAAACAAGAACCACAGTACACCGTTATTGAAATTCAAGGAAATCGTGTTATACAGATATCCTTTCCACGATTGTTGCACACCATGGATCACGATATCCCTCAGCACGCCCCACAGCTCAAAGAACAGAAACGGGATCATCAGAGTCCTGATTTTTGACCGCAGAATCGATGTCCATGATTTTTTATAGGAAGCCGTATAGCAAATCAACAACCCGCTGATTACAAAAAATGCCTCCATATGAAAGCTGTATGCAAATTTCCAAAAAAGCGTCTGCTGAAAAATATGCGCCGCAACAACGAGGGTAATCAGTATTCCTTTGGAAACGTCAAGATAGTCGATTCGCGAGTTCATACGGTTATTCACACTCCACACCCAGCGGCAAAAACAATGGATTTTTTTTCATGATGTCTCTCCTTTGCTTTTTCACGATTGATTTTGGGTGGTGTCAGTTTATTTCGGGGAGGGTTTTCAGTACTCCAGGGTCAGGCTCCCTTGCGAATTCTCTGGCGGAAGAGCCTGTTCAACTGTTGGAAGATTGCAGAAGCGCCCAGCGTTATCGTCAGAGAAAGCACAATTCGTAGGAACTCAGGGGCAGAGGGGACCGTCTTTTGCATCACGAGAGCGCTCACGCGGATTGCAGGGAGATGGATCAAAAAAGCGTATCCGCTCAGATCGCCGATTCTCCGCACCGGCCCCAGCGAGAGCAGTCGGGAGACGGCGCCCCGGCCGACAGCAAGGGTCGGAACGAGGCAGAGTGAAGGAATGGCAAAGAGCGAGGTGTAACGGATCGCGTTGGAGACCCGGTAGAACGCCAGAAGCGCCACAGCAAACAGGGCGAGGGCGGCGAGCTCCACGGCCGTACCGCAAAGGAGACTTCTCCGCCGCTCAGCGGGCTCGGCTGTCCTCGCTTCCCTGTGCTGAGAATGCCGGACAAAGAGAACGCCGGCCAGAGCGCCCAGGCAGAAATCGAGAGCACGGGAAGGTGGAAGCACGTAGGTCATCCAGTGCCGGGAGAACCAAGCGGAATCCACCGGATCTCCGACCCAATACGCCAGGGCGGAAACGGCTGCAATCGCGGCCAAGCTCAGGCCGATCCACACCAGGATGGTCCGGGCAGGGCGCTGTTCTTTCAGGCGCCGGATCAGCGGCGGGAAGATAAAGTAGGAATAGAAAGCGGTGGAAAGATACCAGGCTACCGCATTCACAGAAAAATAATAGCTTGATGAGGGCACCCAGGCCTGCAGCAGAAGCACGTTCAGCCCGACACGGCACAGGAGCTCCGACAGCTTCTGTCCGGGCAGCTTGCCGAGAATCAGATCCAGGGCGAGCATGACCGCAAGGGTAAGCAGATGCAGGACGTAAAGGGGACGGACCTTGCGCCACGCAAAACGCAAGCAGTCGGGAACCGTCGTTCTCCTCGCTCCGAAAGACCTGTCCCAATAGGAGTAGGTCATCAAAAAACCGGACAGCACAAGAAACACGGACACGCCGCCGGCCCCAAGATTCGCCGCGCCGCTCAGGCTGTGATTCAGAAAAATTCCCAGAAACGCAGCGGCCCGGACACCCTGCAGTGAAGGGATGCGCGTCTTATGGTCTGACATGGAAATAGCTGCTCCTTTGCTTGCTCGTCCCGCGCGGCGGCTCAGCGGAGCCTTCTCGCCGCGCGAAGCAAAAGCTTTTTGAGATTGAGCTGACTGCGGCGGAACCCGCTCAGCGAAGCGTAGAAGGCGGCGCGATCCATAGCGGCCTTCCATTCCGCCGGATCTACGCGGTCAAAGCGATTCAGCAGCGCCCGGTTCACGGCAAGATCCGCGTCGGGATCGACCCGCGGGGTAAACGTCAGGCTTTCGTCGATGGGCTGGCGGTCGAAATCATAATTCTGGGAGCAGATCTCCGCATCGTCTCGCCGCTCGATCCGTTCGCAGACGGCGCCGCTGCCGTCAAAGCCGCCGTTTTGGACCTTGGACAGAAGTGGCATGACGTATTTCTTGCCCCGGACCGCCAGATAAATCCGCAGCGCGATGTCCGTGATCTGGTTTACGAAGGAGCTCCTGTTGACGCCATAGCAGACCGAATTGACGTAATCCTTCACTGCCCAATCCGTCATTTTCTCAAACGCGCCGTCACTCCAGGCCCGGTCAAAGTCCCGAACCAGGCCGCCGCCTTCCAGATAGCGGCTCATCTCCAGGAATTTCTCCCGCCAAAAGCCGATGCCCCAGATGCTGCCGGAAAAATTCTGCAGAATCGCGTTACTGCCCTCCGCCGCTTTCCACGCGACGGGATAGGAATAGCCCAGAACGGCCTCCACATCCGGCTCGCCTTCGAAGCGCTCCAGCATTTCGTCCATATATTGAATAAAATTCGGAGAAAAGGTCAGGTCGTCAAAGACGCATATACAGCGGTCATATTTTGCGAAGCCGATATCGAGCAAATCGCGAAAGTTTCGGATCGCGCCGTAGTTTTTTTTGCGCAGGATCACCTGAACGCCGCGGAATTCCGGAAAGCGGGTCTCCTCGAGATAGCGGCGGATCTTTTCATAGCCCTCCCGATGGGAGGCTTTTTTCGGGTAGTCCAGGGCGATCACCAGGTCGGTACGGTCCGCCCAGGCGTTGCGCCGAAGGCTGTCGATACACCGTACCAGCGGCTCATATCGGCACAGAGTCGGAAGAAGAATCGGGGCGTAGTTCATTTTCATTCATCCTTGTTTTTTGTTTCCTCGCAGACCCGCAGGGGCGGCCTCCGCGCAGATTCCGTCATCTGCGGACCCGAAGGAGTTTCTGTACTGCAGCCTTCAGCGAGCGGTTCAGATAGGCGGCTGCGTCCCGCTCAAAGATCACCAGCTCAATATAGTACAACCCGCAGATTGCTGCCCCGCAAACCGCACCCCAGGCAAAAAAGCTGAGGAAGCCGGTAATCGGGAGGCGGATCCAGCGCTGCACGGCATAGATCGCGGCAAACCACAGGAGATTGATGATCCAGCGCCGATAGGTCTTCCAGGCGCTGCGGTTCAGGATCACTCTGTTGGCATAGAGAATGATATCGTTTGCGCGCCAGAGGAAGGCCGCGATCGTCCCCAGCAGGACGCCGTAGATCCCCATAAAATAGACCAGCACAACGGACACCATCAAATTGATGGCCGCCTCCAGAATCGCTCTCCAGCGCATCTGCTTGAAGTGGCCCGCGAAATTGATGACCCGGCTGGAGGCCTCCCGGGAACTGGCCAGGAGCTTCATCAAGGTAAACAGCAGGGGGAGATAGGGATCCACGTATTTCGCGTCCGTAATCCCCGCGGTGTAAATGCGGATAAATGGCGCAGTCAGCACGAAGGCGACGGAGTACAGGGCAAAGGAGCCCGTCATACTGATCGCCTCGTATTTTTCGTGCATGCTCATATAGTGCTGCCGGT
>CAMVIC010000168.1 GCA_947167435.1 uncultured Clostridia bacterium
ACTGGCCTATTTTGACGGCAAAATCCCCGCGGTGGTGGACGGCGGGCCCTGCGGATTGGGCCGGGAATCCACCCTGATCGACATGAGCCGCACCCCGTACCGCATCCTGCGGCAGGGAGCCCTGGCGGCTGATACCATCGCCGACGCGCTGGTGGAGGAGATGTGCATCGTCGGCGTCACCGGCGGAACCGGCTGCGGCAAGACCACGGCGCTGGAGGCACTGAAGGCCCGGGGCGCATTGGTCCTGGACTGTGATGCCGTTTATCATGAGCTGCTGGCGCAGAACCGGGAACTGATCGCGGAGCTGGAGCTGCAGTTTCCCGGCACGGTGGAAAACGGAAGCCTGGACCGGAAGACCCTGGGCCGGGTGGTGTTTGCCGACCCGGAGGCCCTGGACCGGCTCAACCGTCTGACCCACCGCTATGTGGGGCAGGAGGTCCGCTCCCGGCTTCGGGACTGGGCCATGCAGGGCGGGACACTCGCCGCCGTTGACGCCATCGAGCTGATTGGCAGCGGCCTCGCGGAAATCTGCGATTTTACCGTGGGCGTTCTTGCGGACAAAGAAACGCGCGCCCGCCGTATTATGGCGCGGGATGGCATTTCCCGGGACTACGCCCTGATGCGGATTGAAGCCCAGCACCCGGATTCCTATTTCATCGGCAACTGCACGGTCGTACTGGAAAACAACGGCGATCGGGAGACATTTTTAGATCAATTCAATCAAATACTGGAGGAGAAAACCAAACATGGATGACCTGAGAAACAAGCTGTTTTACAACCAGAAGAACGGGTATGACCTGATCGACACCCAGGAGCGCATCACGTCCGAGCAATACGCCAAGGCTTATATGAGCTTTCTCAATACATCCCGCACGGAGCGGGAGGCGGTCCGCAACGCCATCGCCATGGCGGAAGAGAACGGCTTCGTGGAATATGTCCCGGGCATGGCGCTTTCTGCCGGCATGAAGATTTATAAGAACAACCGGGGCAAGTCCCTGATGCTGGCCGTGATCGGAAAACGCTCTCTGGCGGAGGGCAGCGTAATCGCGGGCGCCCATGTGGATTCTCCCCGCCTGGATCTCAAGCAGGTGACGCTCTACGAGCAGGACGAGCTCTGCTATTTCAAAACCCACTATTACGGCGGTATCAAGAAGTATCAGTGGGTCACCATCCCCCTGGAGCTGCACGGCGTGGTTGCCCTCAAGAGCGGGGAAGTGGTGGACGTGGTTCTCGGCAGAGAGCCGGACGAGCCCAGGTTTGTGATTACAGACCTGCTGCCCCACCTTGCCCAGGACCAGATGAAGAAGACCATGGCCGAGGGCATCACCGGCGAGGGGCTGAACATTCTGCTGGGCAGCACCCCCTATGCCGACGACGGCAAGGACCGGGTAAAGCTTGCGGTGATGAGCCTGCTCAACGACATGTACGGCATCACAGAGGAGGATTTCCTGTCCGCGGAGCTGGCGGCAGTGCCCGCTTTCGACGTGTGCGAGATCGGCCTGGACCGGTCCCTGATCGGCGGCTACGGCCATGACGACCGGGTTTGCGCCTTCGCGGAGCTGAGAGCCATTCTGGACGTGGAAGCGCCGGAGAAGACCTGTGTCTGTATCCTGGCCGACAAGGAGGAGATCGGCTCCGAGGGCGTCAGCGGAATGCAGAGCGCTGCCTTTGACTGCTTTATGGAGGACCTGTGCCAGACCCAGGGCGTGGAGCTGCGCCGCTGCCTGGAGAACAGCTTCTGCCTTTCCGCCGACGTGTCCAATGCCTTCGACCCGCTCTATCCGGAGGTCTCCGAGAAGCGCAGCGACTCCAAAATCAACTACGGTATGGCTATCTGCAAGTTTACCGGCGCCCGGGGCAAATCCGGCACCAGCGATGCCTCCGCGGAGATCGTCGCCTATCTTCGCCGCCTGTTTGAGCGGGAGGGCGTGATCTGGCAGATGGCGGAGTTGGGCAAGGTGGACCAGGGCGGCGGCGGCACCATCGCCAAATTCATGGCCAACCGCAACATCGACACCATCGACGCGGGCGTACCGGTGCTGAGCATGCACGCGCCCTTCGAGGTGGTGGGCAAGCTGGACTGCTATATGACCTATAAGGGTGTACTGGCGGCCTATTCGGACAAATAAGAATAGTTGGCGCGGCACCGCCTGTCGGTGCCGCGTCCATTTATTCTGTGTTCCTAGAGACATTTCCTGCGGGGATAAAGTGGATTAAAACGGTCGGTTTCCTTTTTTGAGGAGTATTGATCAATTCCGCTATTGACTTTTCTTTCAAATTTTTTTATTCTAAATATTTGATGAGACCTATGCAAAAGAGACGATTTGAAAGCCCTGCAGAGAATAACCCGGCTTTTGGGAGGACTGAATAGATGGACGACAAGAGAAATAACGGACGCCCGGCGTCAGACGGAAACAGCGGGAGAAGATTTCACCTGGAGCATCAGCATTTCATTGCCTTCGTGCTGATTCTCTATGATGTGGTTGCGGTCAATCTGGCGTTCCTTATAGCGCTATGGCTGCGCTTTGACTGCCGGTTTTCTGCAATCCCTGCGCATTATCTGAACAAGTTCTATCATTTTGCCCCGTATTACACGGTTTTTTGTATCCTCACTTTCTATTTCCTTCGCTTGTACCGGAGCGTATGGCGTTTTGCCAGTTTTCGTGAGCTGGAGTATTCCATGCTGGCCAGCGGGGTCACGGGACTGTTTCAGATTCTGGGAATGGTCCTGTTCTTCGGCCGTATGCCGATTTCGTATTACGTGATGGGCATCCTGCTGCAGTTTCTTGCCGTGACGGGAATTCGCTTTGCCTATCGATTCCTGCTTCTTATCCGCGGCTGGCGCAGCAAGAAATCCAATTCTTCCAACGTCATGCTGATTGGCGCGGGCAATGCGGGCCTGCTGCTGCTGCGGGACCTGATGGGCGCGGAGAAGGGGAGAGACCGGGTCCGCTGTATCATCGACGATAACTCCAACAAGTGGAACCGCTATATCGAAGGCGTTCCGGTGGTGGGCGGCAGAGAGGACATTCTCTACAACTGCGAAAAGTACCAGATCGACAAGATTTATCTGGCAATTCCCTCCGCCAGCGCCGAAAGCAAGCGGGATATCCTGGACATCTGCAAGGAAACTGACTGCGAGCTGAAGATTCTGCCCAGCGTGGTGCAGATGCTGCGGGAGAATGTGACGGCCCAGTCCCTGAAAAACGTGGCCATCGAGGACCTGCTGGGCCGCGACCCGATTCGTACGGATATGACGGAAGTCTATGCCTTTTTGCAGGGCAAGACCATCCTGGTCACCGGCGGCGGCGGTTCCATCGGAAGCGAGCTCTGCCGGCAGATCGCCTCTCACGACCCAAGACAGCTAATCATTTTCGATATCTATGAGAACAACGCCTATGACATTCAGCTGGAGCTGAAGGATAAGTATCCTCAGCTGAACCTGGTGACACTGATCGGCTCCGTTCGTGACAGCAGACGGCTGGAGCAGGTGTTTTCCGAATACAGGCCTGACGTGGTTTATCATGCGGCGGCGCACAAGCATGTGCCGCTGATGGAAGACAGCCCCTGCGAGGCCATCAAGAACAATACCATCGGCACCTACAAAACGGCCTATGCGGCCATGAAATACGGCTGCCAGCGTTTCGTGCTCATCAGTACCGACAAGGCGGTGAATCCCACCAATATCATGGGCGCGTCCAAACGCCTGTGCGAGATGGTGATTCAATCCTTCGACAAAAAAATCCGGGATGGGAAGGCGGACGAGCTGCCGCTGCTCTTTACCCATTCCGGAGATGAGTATGACACCTTCAACCGCTACAGTTACCTGGACGGAGAGGTGCATACTGAGTTCGTGGCAGTCCGTTTTGGAAACGTGCTGGGCTCCAACGGCTCGGTGGTTCCCATTTTCAAACGGCAGATTGAAAAGGGCGGCCCGGTGACGGTCACCCATCCCGATATTATCCGCTACTTTATGACAGTACCGGAGGCTGTCGGCCTGGTTCTGCAGGCGGGAACCTATGCCCGCGGCGGCGAGATCTTTGTACTGGACATGGGAAGCCCCGTGAAGATTGACACGCTGGCGAGGAACCTGATCAAGCTGTCCGGCTATCGTCCGGACGTGGACATCAAGATTGAATACACCGGTCTGCGTCCCGGCGAGAAGCTGTATGAGGAAAAGCTGATGGCCGAGGAAGGTCTGAAGAAGACAAAGAACGAGCTGATCCATATCGGACATCCCATTCCCTTTGATACGGACCGGTTCCTGAATCAGATGCACGAACTGATGGAGGCGGCCTATTCCAACACGCCCGAGATCCGCACCGTGGTTTCCAAAATGGTGACGACCTATCATCCGGCAGGGGAGCACGGACAGCAGGAGAAGGACGAAACCTATAAGCAACTGGCGATGGAAGCCGTGGTCAACGGGAAATAAGGAAGAAGCTGCTCCGGAGCGATCTGATTGGGCCTGAGGGGGATTGCCCGGTATTTTCGCGAAAACCGGGAAAAGTATCTTGCAATTCCCCAAAAAGTATGTTACACTACCATAGCTTGTGCCGATCCCGTATCGGCGCATCAGAAAGGCGGTCCG
>CAMVIC010000169.1 GCA_947167435.1 uncultured Clostridia bacterium
CCCGGAATTCGTTGACCTGGAGATAGAAGGCGGCGTCCACCCGGCTACCGGGCGTCCAGCCGCAAGCCTCGGCTGTAGCGGGAAGGCAGATTCCATCGAACTGGGCGCTGCCCTTGCTGAGCCGCAGCTTCAGGTGGCGGTTCTGGCCTACGTTCTGAGCCCGCTCCAGCGTGGCACCGGTGAGACAGAACACGGGCCTGGTGTTGCCGGAGCCATATGGCTCCAGGGCATCCAGGGCCTCCACCTCCTCGAGGGTGACGCGCCCCGGCTGGGTGATGACCACGTCCACGTCCAGACAGGACACCGGAGCCTCGCCGCCCCGGAATTCTCGGGCGTACTGGTTGATGCGCCGACGGAAGGCGGGAATCTTTTCAGCCTCGATGGTGAAACCGGCGGCCAGTTCGTGTCCACCGAAGCCCAGCAGTAGATCGGAGCAGGACTCCAGCGCGGTGAACAGGTTGAAGCCTCCCCAACTGCGGCAGGAGCCCTTGCCAGTGGAGCCGTTGAGGTGGATCATGAAGCTGGGACAGGAATACTTTTCGCTGAGTCGGGAGGCCACGATGCCCACCACACCTTGATGCCAGGTGTCGGAGGCCAGGACTAGCGCGCTGCGCTCGTCCTCCGGTAGTGCTTCAATCATATCGAGCGCCTGGGAGTAGATCTCCTGCTCCACGCTCTGGCGCTCGCGGTTCAGCTCACAGAGCTCCCGGGCCAGGCGAGCGGCCCGATCCTCGTCATCGCACAGTAGCAACTCTGCAGCCATGTCGGCAGCGCCCATGCGACCGGCAGCATTGATGCGGGGGGCCAGCACGAAGCCAATCTGCACGGAGGAGATGGGTTTGCCGGCCAGACCGGCCTCCTGCAGCAGGGCGTGGAGGCCGATGAAATCAGAGTGGTCAATGGAAGCCAAGCCCCGGGAAACGATGGTGCGGTTCTCGTCAGACATCTGCATCACGTCGGCCACGGTGCCGATGGCGGCCAGCGTGCAATAACGGGAGAAGACAGCTTCCTCCCGGTCCGGTCCAGCCAGGGCCAGTACCAGTTTCAGCGCCACGCCACAGCCGGCCAGGTGCTTGAAGGGATAGGCGCAATCCGGTCGGTGGGGATCCACCACGGCGTCGGCCTCCGGCAGACGCTCCTTGCACTCGTGGTGATCGGTGATCACGGTGTCCATGCCCAGGGAGCGGGCGTAGGCCACCTCGTCCACGCCGGTGATGCCGCAGTCCACGGTCACCAGCAGGCCCACGCCCTGCTGGTGCAGCGCGGCGATGGCGTCCACGCTGAGTCCGTAGCCGTCCTCGATGCGCCGGGGGATGTAGTGCACCACGTCGGCGCCCCGCTGACGGAGATAGTCTACCAGGATGACAGTGGCGGTGATGCCGTCCACGTCGTAGTCGCCGAACACGGCGATGCGTTCGCCGTCAGCGATGGCCCGGCCGATCCGCTCCGCGGCCCGGTCCATGTCGGCCATCAGCAGGGGCGAATGGGTCAGGCGGTGGTCGCACAGCAGGAAGTCCGCCGCCTCCGTCTCGGAGGCGATGCCGCGGGAGGCCAGCACCGCGGATACCAGATAGGGATATCCCGCGTCCATCAGACGCCGGACCGTCTGTTCCGGCACGCCGGCCACGTTCCACTGCTGGAATTTCACGATGCACTCGCCTCCTCTCTTTGGGCAAAATCCCGGAGTTTACTGATAATACTTTATTATAACACAAAGGAAAAGGTGCGTAAAGCGTATTTTTTGTCCTGCCGCCGGCGGAAAAAGCTGGAAAAACTGCCGGAAAGTGTCCGTTGCCCGAGTTTGCCAGATGAAAAGTGAGCGACCTCAAGCCTGACAAGGGTTTGAGGTCGCTTTTTGAATAATTTTTTGCACCTACATCAGAAGACCCTAACAGCGGATTTGAGGGAACGAAGGTCACCGCGAGAAAACAGTTTGCGGGGGACAGAAATAGAAAAGGCGCGAAATAGCGTATTCAGGTCTTCGGAGTCGGCATTGAGCATGCGGAAATAATCACCGGGAAGCAGATCCACCTGCCAGTCGGCGAGTGCTCTGGCAATTCTGTTCCCCGGCAAGCCGTAGGACCAGTTCAAGTCCTCTCCGGTGGGAAGAACAGGCCTGAGTTTGTGCTGCAGTATGCGCAACATGGTAAGTGCAATGAAGCAAATCATCAAGTGGGCCTGAATATGTTCAGGCGTGTTCACATAGACCGGTCTGGTCTCAAGTGTACTCTTCATCTCCCGGAACTGGTCTTCAATTCTGCTCAGACCGTGGTATTTCTCAATAATATCGAGATCCGGCATATCGAGTTCGGAAGTAACAATCTGGTAGTAACCCATCAAATCACTGAACTCGGACAGTCTCTCATCATCAATCATGCTGAGAAGCTTTCGGCTGTCAAGGACCTCGCCTGTCTCCTTGTTCAAGAGATCTTTCTTCATAAACCGTCGGAGACTCCTGCTTTGTGCAGCCGAGACCCGGAAACCTTTCGGATTGACTTTCAACTTCTCGACAAAAGCGAGGAAGGACTGGTTTTCGCGGTATTCTCGCATATAAAAGGCGCGGCTCCAGTATACAAGAACCTTCTCACGTATCTGTCGCTTCGTGCCATCCTCATCTGTCACCATGCGTGTCACAATACGGGATTTGTACCTGAAGTCGGGACTCATCTCGGTATAGTCCCCCTGGTCCAGGATC
This sequence comes from uncultured Clostridia bacterium, assembly GCA_947167435.1. The sequence goes on from CAMVIC010000169.1 coordinate 2,696, forward strand.
CATTCCCGCTCCTTCTTCGAACTCCGCTTTATGCTCTTGGAAACAATATACCCGTTTCCGCCGTTCACCACGTGGCACATGTTCGTCCCACTGTACATGCCCCTGTCCGCAATCAGCACAAAGCGCCCCAGACCAAGGGCATCTACCGTGCCCCGCATGGCATCTCTCAGCGTCAGGTGGTCCAGTGTATTGCCCGGAAAGACCTCAAGGGAAAGCGGGATGCCATTGTCATCCAAAAATAATCCCATCTGGACAATGGGTTGCTTCCGGTTCTCTTTGCTGACTCCCATCTTGCGCAGTCCCTTTTCCAGAACTACGCCATCATCATCAAATGTGTCCTCATCCGGCTTTTCCGTCTCAAAGAAGAAATTCGTAACGTCATAAAATACTGTGCTCGTCCTGCGGCCAATGCCCTTGGTAATGCAGGTATTCATTCTCTGTATGATTTTCTTCCTGTTTTCATAGATGACATCCAATGCGTCATAGACGTTGTCATCGTTGCTGCTCTTCACAAGAGGCGCATAATACCGCTCGTTTTGGTGCATCGTAGCCATCTTGGAGGCAGGGTCGAGAATCCTGCCATAAGTAAGCAGACGCACAATCCCCTGGAGATCATACTGGATTTTGGAACCATGCTTCACACTGGCAAAGAATTCATCCAGACCCAGCGCAGAAAACACCGGATCCAAAATGCACGGCGCAAAGCATTTGGGCGAACCAAAGCATGCGGCATCGCCATCCTCAAAGGTAATGCTGACCCTCTTTGGAGCAGGCGTCCCAACAAAAGGCAAAAGTTCCGGAATCAAGGGATTGCCATCTCGGAAGGATTGGCGCAGACGCTCCAGATAGTCCGGCAGTCCGTCGTCATATTTATCATAGGCGCCAAGACTCAGGACGAGCTGCTTGCGACTGACATTTCTACCCTTTGAATCGGTGATTCTCTTATTGTTTACAAGGCGAAGGTAGTATTTCCCGTTAGACAGATATTTCTCGATATGCATAACAACCTCCAAAAAGGCAACGCCGCCACTACAGACACATTATACCATAGATAGATAAAAATAGCAAGAGAAAATTCAAAAATTCTCCCGCTATTTTTAAATATTTCTAGTATTCGTCCTCAAAATGTAACCGATTTTCAGCTTATGTATTCTTGCAAGTGGCAAACTCGGGGCAGTACGGACCGTATTTTCGTTCCGTCTCCCTGACGGCGGCTTCGCTCCGCTGCCAGTACAGCGCCACGATCTCTCTGTCCTCCACCCGGCACGCCTCCTGTTCAAAAAGACCTTTCATATATCAAGTACCGATCCCGACGGGCTCGGTCACAGTGTCGCTGACATTTCCTTTATTGTAGCATATTCCCGTGCAATTCCCTATGGATTTTTCCGCGATTTGTGTTACAATACAAAGTGATATGATATGTTTACCGGGAGGCGGTTATCATGCAGACTCTGTTTCGCGGCGGGACCGTGGTGTCCGGCAAGGGCACCAAGAAGGCCGACGTGCTGATCGACGGAGAAACGATCGTACAGGTGGCCCGGACCATCACCCCCACCACCGGCACCCGCGTTATCGACGTGGCCGGTAAGCTGGTCCTGCCCGGGTTTATCGACGCCCACACCCACTTTGATTTGGACGTGGCCGGCACGACCACCATAGATGATTTTGCCAGCGGCACCCTGGCTGCCCTTCGCGGCGGCACCACCACTATCATCGACTACGCCTGCCCCAACAAGGGCGAGACCCTGGCCTACGGACTGAAGCTGTGGCACGAGAAGGCAGACGGCAAGGCCCGCTGCGGTTACAGCTTCCACATGACCATCGGCGACTGGAACGAGGGCATCGAGCGGGCGATTGACGACAGGTACGCCGCCGGTATCACCTCCTTC
>CAMVIC010000170.1 GCA_947167435.1 uncultured Clostridia bacterium
CCGCCTGCCCGCCCGTGGGCGAGAGCCTGGACGACTTCGACTGCGTGGCCGAGGTGGCCCGCAAGATCAGCCCCGAGATCTACAACGCCTATACCAATAACGACACGCCCAAGGAGCGCGTGATCGAGCTCTTCTGGTCCGGCTGCTCCGTCCACGATCTGGACGTGGACGACGAGTTCCACAAGAAGGACATCTTCATCATGCCCTGCGATCCCAACGTGCAGGACTTCAAGCTGCATCCTCCCGGACTGCGCACCTTTGCCGACGACCCGGAGAATCATCCGCTTTCCACGCCTACCGGCAAGCTGGAGTTCACCTCCACCGGCATCAAGGAGCATTTCCCCAATGATCCCGAGCGTCCGCCGTATCCGAAGTGGGTCGAGTCCAGCGAGCTGCATGACGAGCGTCTGTCCAGCCCCCGCGCCAAGGACTATCCGCTGCTGTGCATGTCCAACCACGGTCGCTGGCGCTTCCACGCCAACCTGGACGACATCACCTGGAACCGCGAGGTCGAGACCATGAAGATCCGCGCCAAGGACGGCTATCAGTATGAGCCCGCCTGGCTCAGCCCGAAGACCGCCGAGGCCCGCGGTATCAAGCACGGCGACATCGTCAAGGTCTTCAACGAGCGCGGCACCGTTCTCTGCGCCGCTTACGTCACCCCCAGACTGGTGGACGGCGTCGTGTACGTTGACCACGGCTCCCGCTTTGACCCCATCGACGCCGAGAAGCTCGACCGCGGCGGCGCCATCAACCTCATCACGCCTCACGCCATCACCTCCAAGAACGCCACCGGCATGGTGGTCAGCGGCTTCCTGGTCGAGGTCGCTGCCGTCACCGATGAGGAGATGGAGGGCTGGAAGAAGCAGTATCCCGATGCCTTCGCCCGTAAGGTGGACGAGGCCTGCGGCGTCTGCCTCGATGGCTGGATGATCGACGAGAAGAAGGAGGCCTGAACATGGGCAGAAAGGTAATCGCTTTTGACGCGGCCAAATGCAACGGCTGCTACAGCTGCCAGCTCGCCTGCAAGGATGAGCATGCCGGCAACGATTTTTCGCCGATCGCGGCTCCCCAGCCCGATATCGGCCAGTTCTGGATCAAGGTGAACGACTACGTGCGCGGCAGCGCCCCCAAGGTCCAGGTCCACTACATCCCCACCATGTGCAACCACTGCGAGAAGTGCCCCCTCCTGGATATGGCGAAGGACGGCGACGTTTACCGCCGCGAGGACGGCTTCATCATCATCGACTCCGAGAAGGCCAAGGGTCGCAAGGAGCTGGCGGCGCGGTGTACTGGAATCCCGAGCTGGAGCTGGCGCAGAAATGTACCGGCTGCGCCCATCTGCTGGATAACGGCTACGCCAAGCCCCGCTGCGTGGAAATCTGCCCCACCGAGGCGCTGACCTTCGGCGACGAGGAGGAGATGGAAGAGACCACCACCGGCGCCGACGTGATGAAGCCGGAGCTGGGCCTGGGTCCCAAGGTCTACTACCGCAACATCCCAGTTCATCGGCGGCACCGTCTACGACCCGGAGGAGAAGGAAGTCATCATCGGCGCCCGCGTGCGCGCCATCACCGGCGGCAAGCTCTACATGACCAATACCGACGAGTACGGCGACTTCTGGTTCCGTGACCTGGCCGTCGGCGTCTTCGACGTATTCATCGAGGCCAAGGGCTACAAGACCAAGACCTTTAAGCACCTGCGCACCACCGAGTGCATCAACCTGGGCGACATCCCCCTGGAAAAGGAATAAGAATTATGGCCCCCATACTCTCCCGCTCCGCGAGAGGGTATGGGGGCGCGTTCAAAAAGCCGAAAGGGGAGTAGCAAGGAAATGTACGTAAAGCATTACGCCCTCGCGGGGGAGGGCAAGCCCCAGACCATGGGCTTTGAGCCTGCCTCCGCCTTGAAAAACGCCGTCTGGATGGACAGCGCCGTGGTGCCGGGCTGTATGTTTGCACAGGGAAGCTGGCTCATGGCGGATTGCGCGCGCCCCGGCCTGATCAGGCACGCGTCCGACGCCCTGCTCATGTTCTGCGGCTCCGAGTGGGAGACCCGGGAGGAGCTGCACGCGGAGATCGAGCTGCAGATCGAGAACGACGTTCTGCGGTTGGGGGAGACCTGCTTCGTCTATATCCCGGCGGGGGTCGCCTACGGCAACCTCCGGGTGAAGGGGCTGACCAGGCCCGTGCTCTACTACTGCACCCACAAGACGGCCTCGGATTACGCCGAGGAGCCCGCCGTTCCCACGGCCCCGGCGGGGACCTATGCCAATTACCATGTGGAAAAGTACCTGCGGGACGACGGAGTGGTCCCCGAGGCCCCCGAGGGCTTCCTGGACTTTCTGCTGTGGATCGACGGACAGAAGCTGCCCGGCGCGCCCTACATGGAGACCGTGTGGTTCAAAACGAAGAACGACACCGGGCCCGCGGGCCACACCCATGACTTTGACGAGATCGTGGGTTTCATCGGCTCAGATCCCGCCCATCCCGAGGACCTGGGGGCCACGATCCAGTTCGTCCTGGACGATCGGATCATCACCACGAATAAAAGCACCCTGTTCTGCGTGCCCCGGGGCGTATGTCACGCGCCCATCATCGTGCCGGAGCTGCACCGCTCCCTGTTCCACTTCTCCGGCAGCAACGCGGACACCTATGTTCGTGCCTGAGCATCCAGACAGAGATTAAGGAGGAAGCCACTCTTGAAAACCCTGAATGAAAGCCCGAGCAAGGCAAAGCGGATCATTTATTTCATTGTCTTCGCCCTCTGCTTTGCTGCTCCCAACTACGCCCAGTATCAGTTTTCACCCCTGGCGCCGCAGATCATGCAGCGCTTTGCTCTTACGGACGTACAGTTCAACTCCATTTTTACCGCGCCCATGCTCCCGGCCATCTTTACCAGTCTTATCAGCGGTATGCTGGTGGACCGTTACGGCTACAAGCCCGTCATCGGCGCCTCGATCCTGCTGACGGCACTGGGCTGCTGGGGCCGCGTGTTTTCCGAGGGCTACGGCCTCATGTACGTCTCCATGATCCTGCTGGGCTTCAGCGCGGGCTTTTTGTCCTCCAACGCCTCGAAGATTCTCTCCATCCTCTTCGGGCAGGAGCGGGTAAGCGTCATCATGGGCCTGGTGCTGACCATTTCCACCTGCGGCATGGTGCTGTGTATGTTCACCACCACCAGCCTGGGTATCAGCACGGCCTTTATCCTGGCGGCCGTCCTGGCCTCTGTGGCGCTGATCTTCTGGTTCGTGGTCATGCCCGGCGTGAAAGGCAACAAGAAGGAGGCCGAGAGCGCCCCCGTCGAGGACGTGTCCCTGGGCAAGGCCCTGGTCACCGTTTTGAAGAATAAGCACGTCTGGATCGCCGCCGTCGTCATGTTCTGCGTCAACGGCGCTATGACGGGCATGGGCTCCTCCATTCCCAGAGCGCTGGAGGACGTGGGCCGCGTGGCCGCGGGCCAGGGCGGCGTCGCCGGGGCCTTTCTGATGATCGGGAACCTGCTGGGCAGCCTTCTGACGCCCACCATCTCCCTCAAGACCGGCAAGTTCCGCCTGGTGCTGATGATCTGCGGCGCGCTGAGCGTCCTGGGCTGCTGCTTTGCCTGGACCCTGCCCGGCGTCCTGCTCTACGTTGGCCTGGTGCTCACGGGCTATGCCTTCGGCAGCGCCATGGCGCAGATCCTTTCCGTGGCCGTGCGGCTGCCCGGCGTCGGCCCCACCTACGCGGGCGCGGCGGGCGGCCTCATCGCCACGCTGGAGCTGCTGGGCGGCGTCGTGCTGCCCACCTACGTAGCCTCCGCCATCGCGGGCAGCAACCACAGCGTCTATTTCATCATCCTGGGCGTTTTCTCCATTTTCTGGATCATCGGCGTCTGGCTGATGCCGAAGAATCTGGATACCAAGGCCTGAGCTCCACCGCGCCGCGGGCGCGGAACAACATACGGAAAGAAGAAAGAAAAGGAGGGACAGCATATGTCCGAAGTACGTCTGTCGCCCATCACCTCCATGGAAGGCGCCTTCAGCGTGAAGGGGAAGAACGTGGTGGTCACGGGCGGCAACCGCGGTATCGGCAAGGGCATCGCCACCGCCTTTGCCCAGTCCGGCGCCAATGTGGCGATCCTCTGCCGCAATAAGGCGAGTGGAGACGCCGTGGCCGCCGATCTGGCCAAGTACGGGGTCCGCACCACCTGCATCCAGGTGGACATTTCCGACATCGAATCTGTCAAAAAGGCGGAGAAAGAGGTCTTTGCCTTCTTTGACACCCTGGACGTGCTGGTGAACAACGCCGGCGTCGCCACCACCACGCCCTTCCTCAAGGACGAGAATATGTCCGAGTGGCACCGGGTGCTGAATACGGACCTGAACGGCGTTGCCAATATGATTCACCGCTTTGCCCCTCATATGGTCGAGGCGGGGAAGGGCGGCTGCATCATCAACACCTCTTCCGTCGGCGGCCAGCGGGTCGGCGGCGGCAAGGACCATCCCAATCCCCCGTATCACACCGCCAAGGCCGGTCTGGACCATTTCACCCGCTATCTGGCGGTGGAGCTGGGCGACGCGGGCATCCGCATCAAC
>CAMVIC010000171.1 GCA_947167435.1 uncultured Clostridia bacterium
AACTGGTAGGCATCATCTCCGAGATTACCGGGGAGATGCGGGACGTGTTTGTGACGCGCTTTCGGGAGATCGACGAGGCCTTCCGCAAGACCTTCCTGGAGCTTTTCGGCGGCGGCAAGGCGGCACTGGTTCTGGAGGATGAGAACAACGTTCTGGAGTGCGGCATTGAAATCAAGGTGCAGCCGCCCGGCAAGGCGCTGTCCACCATCAGCCTGCTGTCCGGCGGCGAGAAGGCCTTTGTGGCCATCGCGCTGTATTTTGCCATTTTGAAAGTGCGCCCCACGCCGTTTTGCGTGATGGACGAGATTGAGGCCGCCCTTGACGAGGCCAACGTGACCCGCTATGCGGAGTATATGCGCCGCATGTCCGGGAAAACACAGTTCCTTGTGATCACCCACCGCCGCGGCACCATGGAGGAAGCGGACATGCTTTACGGCGTGACCATGCAGGAAAAAGGCGTTTCCACGGTCCTGGAGCTGGATCTGGAAGCCGCGAAGAAAACAATCGAGGAGTGAGAATTCATGGGCTTTTTTGATAAGATCTTCTCCGGCCTTTCAAAGACCCGGAACAATATGGCGGAGCTGGAGGAGCTTTTCCAGGGCTACAAGCCGGACAGCGAAGAGTTTTATGAGAATCTGGAAGAGCTGCTGGTGATGTCCGACGTGGGCGCCGCCACGGCGCAGCGGGTGGATTATCTGATGCGCAAGGCCACCTGGGAGCGGCGCTTTCGCAAGGGCGACGAGGCACGTCAGGGCCTGATTGACGTGCTCTCGGGACTGCTCAACGTGGGAGAAACGGAGCTGAAGCTGAACAGCACGCCGTCGGTGATCCTGATGGTGGGCGTCAATGGCGTTGGCAAGACCACGACCATCGGAAAGCTTGCCAATCAGCTGCGGGAACAGGGGAAAAAGGTGCTGCTGTGCGCGGGGGACACCTTCCGTGCCGCCGCGGCAGATCAATTGGAAATCTGGGCGCAGCGTTCAAAAGTGGATATCGTGCGCCACGAAGAGGGGAGCGACCCTGGCTCGGTGGTGTATGACGCGATCTGTGCGGCCAAGGCCAGAAACAGCGACGTGGTGATCATCGACACGGCGGGCAGACTGCACAACAAGCAGAATCTGATGAACGAACTGAGCAAAATCCGTCGCATCATTGACCGGGAACTGCCGGACGCGGATGTGGAGACGCTGATGGTTCTGGACGCCACCACCGGTCAGAACGGCCTGATCCAGGCCAAGCAGTTCCTGGAGACCTCCGGTCTTACGGGGATTGTCCTGACCAAGCTGGACGGAACCGCAAAGGGCGGCATCGTCTTCGCCATTGCAAACGAGCTGAAGCTGCCGGTGAAATTCGTCGGTGTGGGCGAAGGAATTGACGATCTGATCCCCTTTGACGCAAAGAATTTTGTCACGGCACTTTTCAAGTAAGGGATTGGAGAACAATATGGCGATTACCAGTAAACAGCGCGCACAGCTGCGGGGCCTGGCCGCGGCGGAGGACACGATCATCCAGGTGGGAAAAGGCGGAATCACGGAGAACCTGATTGCCTCTGTGGAAGCGGCACTGAAGGCCAGGGAGCTTGTTAAGGGCAAAGTCCTGGAAAACTCCATGTTGAGCGCCCGGGAGGCCTGCGACCAGCTGGCGGAGGCCTGCAGGGCGGAGCAGGTCCAGGTCATCGGCACCAAGTTTGTGCTCTATAAGCGCAATGAGAAGGAGCCGAAGATCGAACTGATAAAGGACAAAAAGAAGAAATGAGGATCGCAATCTACGGCGGGAGCTTCAACCCGCCGCATCTGGGGCATGTGGAAGCCGCCAGAACGGTGGCGGAAGCCCTGAAGCCGGACCGCTTTCTCATCCTGCCGGCGAATATGCCCCCCCACAAGGAGCTGGAGCCGGGGAGCCCCGACGGGCAGCAGCGGCTGGAGCTGTGCCGCATTGCCTTTCGGGACGTGCCGCACGCAGAGGTCTCCGACTGGGAGATTAAGCGGGAAGGAAAGAGCTACACCGCCGACACTGTGGAGGCCCTGCGCAAGCTTTACCCGGAGGACGAGATTTTCCTGGCCGTAGGTGCGGACATGTTCCTGTGCCTGGATCAATGGTATCGCTTTGAGTATCTTGTGGAGCAGTGCACCCTGGCGGTTTTCTGCCGGGAGGGCGGAGAAGAGGAAGCCCTGCGCCGCTGCGGGGAGAGTCTGGAGGCACGCTTTGGTGCCCGCTGGCTGCTGTTGCCCCATGAGCCGCTGCCCATGAGCTCCGGGGAAATCCGACACCGGCTGAAATTCCGGCTGGGTGCGGACGCCCTGGATGACGCGGTATACGGCTGTATTGTGAAGAACGGCTACTACGATGCGCTGCCGCAGCTCAGCTGGCTTCGGGAAAAGTCCTATGCCTGGCTGGATCCCGGACGCATCGCCCATGTGGCGGGCTGCGAATCGGAGGCTGTACTGCTGGCCAAGCGCTGGGGCGAGGACCCGGAACTGGCCGCGGAGGCGGGAATTCTGCATGATATCACCAAGAAACTTTCATGGGAAGAACAGTTGAACTTGTGTGAAAAATATGGTATCATCAATGATCATGCAGAGGCAAATACTCCCAGCATTCTTCATGCAAAAACAGGCGCCGCTCTGGCGAAAGACCTGTTCGGCGTGGAAGAGCGGGTGTATGAGGCAATCCGCTGGCACTGCACCGGGAAAGAGGACATGAGCCTGCTGGAAAAAATCGTGTGGCTCGCGGACTTTATCGAGCCCACTCGGGATTTCCCCGGCGTGGACACAGTCCGAAGCCTGGCCTATGACGACATCGACAGGGCAATGGCGGAGGCGCTCGACATGACGCTGCAGCACATTCGCCGCAAGGGATGCGAGCCCTACAAAGACACAGTAGAGGCGTACCAGTGGTACTGCCGGGAAAAGGAGACATGACTATGCTGAGCCCCGCTGAGATCGCGGCCATCGCCGCAAAAGCACTGGAAGAGAAGAAAGCCAGAGACGTGAAGATCCTGAAGACGGCCGAGCAGACCGTCCTGGCGGATTATTTCGTCATCTGCAACGGCACTTCCTCCACTCACATCAAGGCCCTGGTGGACGAGGTGGACAAGGAACTCTCCGAAGCGGGAGAGCCGCCCATCCGCAGGGAAGGCCTGCGCTCAGACATCTGGGTGCTGATGGACTTTGGCTGTGTGATCGTGCACGTATTCACCGATGAGGCCAGGAAGTTTTACAATCTGGAGCGTCTGTGGAGCGATTCGGAGGAGGTGGCTCTCTCATCCCTTATGAGCCCCTGATTACAGGGGCTTCCGGTACAGCATAATAAGAGATGAAAGGGTCTGATTCAAATGAAATACGATTTTGCAGCCATTGAGAAGAAATGGCAGGACAAGTGGGAAGAGGTAAAACCTTACGCCGCCGTCACCGGCAGTGACAAGCCGAAGTTCTACGGACTGATTGAGTTTCCGTATCCAAGCGCCGCCGGTCTGCACGTGGGTCATCCCCGGCCCTTCACGGCCATTGATATCGTCACGCGCAAAAAGAGAATGCAGGGTTACAATGTGCTGTTCCCCATCGGGTACGACGCCTTCGGTCTGCCCACAGAGAACTTCGCCATCAAAAACCACATTCACCCGGCCATCGTCACCCGGGACAACATCGCAAACTTCACCCGCCAGCTGAAGATGCTGGGCTACGGCTTTGACTGGGACCGCTGCGTCAACACCTCCGACCCCAATTACTACAAGTGGACCCAGTGGATCTTCCTGCAGATGTTCAAGAAGGGCCTGGCCTACAAGACCACCATGCCCATCAACTGGTGCACCAGCTGCAAGTGCGGCCTTGCTAACGAGGAAGTGGTGGAAGGCGTGTGCGAGCGCTGCGGCAGCCCGGTCATCCGCAAGGAGAAGAGCCAGTGGATGCTGCGCATCACCAAGTATGCCGACCGCCTGATCGACGATCTGGACGATCTGGATTATATCGAGCGCGTTAAGATTCAGCAGAAAAACTGGATCGGCCGCTCCACCGGCTGCGAGGTCACCTTCAAGACCAATACGCCCGATGACATTACGGTCTATACCACTCGCGCCGATACCCTCTTTGGTACCACTTACATGGTCATCTCTCCGGAGCATCCGCTGCTGGAGAGCTGGAAGAGCCGCATCACCAACTGGGACCAGGTGGCAGCCTATCAGGAAGCTGCATCCCGGAAATCCGATTTTGAGCGCGGCGAGCTCAACAAGGACAAATCGGGTGTTCGCCTGGAGGGGATCGAGGTCATCAACCCCGTCACCCACAAGGTGCTGCCCATGTTCGTATCCGACTATGTCCTGATGGGCTACGGCACCGGCATCGTCATGGGCGTTCCCGGCCACGACCAGCGCGACTGGGAGTTTGCCACCAAGTTCGGCCTTCCGATCGTTGAGGTGGTTGCCGGCGGCGACGTGACCAAGGAGGCCTTCGTTGCCAAGGACGACAAGGCCATCATGGTAAATTCCGACTTCCTCAACGGCATGACCGTTGCGGAAGCCATCCCCGCCATGAAGAAATACGTGGTGGAGCAGGGCTTCGGCAAGGAGAAG
>CAMVIC010000172.1 GCA_947167435.1 uncultured Clostridia bacterium
CGCGGACATGGTACCGCGACCAAGGTTTCGGGAGGGCCAAGGCCCTCCCCTACGGTGGTGAACCCACGTTCCTGCGTGTAGGGGAGGGGCTCGCCCCTCCCGTGGTCATTGCACCGTGTCCGACGTTTCGGGAGGGCCATACCCGCAGGGCACGCAGTCATCCGCCTGCCAACCCGGTACCGCAGGAATCAGGGACGGTTCTTTTTTCTCGCTTTGAGAAAAGAGAACCGTCCCCGATTCTTTCATTCTTCAGTTCTTCGCCTGGGCTCAGTGCCGGCCGCCGGGGCCGCCCATGTTGCCCATGCCGCCGGGGCCGCCGCCGAAGTCGCCCATGCCGCCCATGTTGCCCATGCCGCCGGGACCGCCCATGCCGCCCATCATCTGGTTGGTGAGCGTGGTGACCTGCTGGCCGTTTACGGTTACGGTGCCGCCGGTGAAGCTGGCGCTGCCGTCATAGTCGAAGGGGGAACTGGCGCTGATGTTGATGGTGCCGCCGCTGATAATCAGGCTGCCGTTGGAGTCGATGGCGTCGGTGTCGCCGGCGGCCATGGTGATGTTGAGGGTGCCGCCGCTGATCTCCACGGTGGGGGAGTATGCGGAGGATTTCCAACCGGCGTTGATGCCGTCGTCGGAGGCCTGCATGCTGAACTCGCCGCCGCTGATGAGAATACCGGTGGCCTCGATGCCCTCGTAGGCCGTGATGTTCAGCGTGCCGCCGGAGATCTCTGCCTTTTCGTTTGCGTGGATGCCGTCATCCCGGCTGGTAATGGTAAACTCACCGCCCAGGATGAGGGCGCTGCCGTCGGTGTGGACGGCGTCGTCCATGGCGCTGATCTGATAGACGCCGGAGCTTACGGTGACGGAGCTGCCGGCCTTGATGCCCTTGCCGGTGCTGTCGCTGCCGCCGGCACTGACGGTGACGGTGGAGGCGTCGGCAGTGAAGACCGTGGCCGCCTGGATGCCGTCCTTGCCGGACTCAACCGTAAGGGCGGAGCTCACCAGGGCAACATAGCCCTTCCCCTCGTCCTCGGCGTTTTCCGAGCGGACACCGTCGGTGCCGGCGGTGACGCGGACCGCGGCCTCCGAGAGCGTCACGGAGTCCTTGCCGTTCAGGCCCACGTTCACGGCGCTTACGGTCAGGTCCTTGGCCGTGATCACCAGGTCGTCCTTGGAGACCACCGCATGCTTAAAGTTGCCGGTGACGGTCAGACTGCCGGCGCCGTTGATGGTCAGGTCCTCCCGGCTGAAGATTGCCGCGTCCAGGGTGGTCTCGTCGTCGGCGAGGGTATAGTCCGCGCCGTCGGAGATGCTGTTTACCGTGCCCGCGGCGGCGGTGATGAACACCTTGTCCGCGCAGCGCACATAGACGGCGGGGCCGCTTTCATTGGTGAGGGTGGCGTTATCCAGCACCAGCTGGACCTTGGCCTCTTCGTCGGCGTCGATCACGACCATCTGGTTTTCATAGACGCCGGAGAGCACGTATACCCCGGCCTCGGTGATGGTCAGGTCGTCGCCGGGGGAGAGGGTCACCGCGTCGGCGGCGTCGTATTCGCCGGAGGCGTCCCGGTCGGAAACCGAGATGTCGATGACGGCGGCCGCGTCGTCGGCGGCCGAGGCCTGGGTCCAGCCTGTGCCGGACAGGCCGCAGCCTGCCAGCAGGCACAGGGAAAGGGCGCCGGTCAGTGTGTTTTTCAGAATCTTGTTCATAGTTCGTCTTCTCCTTCCGTATCGTTCAAAATCGCAATTTCCAGGTTCCCGTTCCGGCAGCGCAGCGCGTCCAGAAACTCCTGCGCGGCGGCGGGATCCTTCATTTCAAGCCGGTAATCCAGCTTGTAGAGGCTGCCCATGTTGGAGGTCTTGGCCTTCAGAAGCCGGTGGCTTCTGGTGTATTGGGCGAAGAGATCGTCAAAGGCGTCGGCAAAGTGGACGGATTCGGGCACCGTGATGCGCAGGGCCACAAAGCGGTCGCAGCTCATGGGGATGCGGCTGAGCAGCAGCATCAGAGCGGAGGCGATCAGCGTGAACACCAGGGCCACGGCCAGATAGCCCGCCGCGCAGCAGAGGCCCGCCGTCATGACCAGGAAGATGGCGGAGATGTCCCGGGCCTTGCCCGCCGCGCTGCGGAAGCGGACCAGGGAGAAGGCGCCCGCCACGGCGATGCCGGTGCCCACGTTGCCGTTGACCATGAGGATGACGGTGGTGACGATGACGGGCAGCACCACCAGAGAGATGAGAAAGCTGCGGCTGGCGGAGCCTCCCCGGCCCAGGGCCAGCGCCGCGACGGCGCCGCAGACGCCGGCCGTCAACAGGCAAAGCAGGTAAAGTCCGATCGAAAAGCCGCCGCTCAGGACGGAATCAAAAACTGACAACATGTTGGTTTCCTCCTACTGTTTCGATGTGGTGAAGATTCTTTTCTTCCAGGCAGCGGGTGTAGGCCGTGCCGTATTTGGAGAAGCTGCCGGGGAGGATGCCCTCCGCGTCCAGTGCGTCCGCCAGCCACAGGGGCATGGCACCGGCGGTCTTGATCTCCAGCAGCACCGTCCCCTCCGGCAGAAGCTGCCGCCCGGCGGAGCCCCGGCTCAGCCGCAGCTGGCTTTCCCGGTACCGGATGCCCCGGTCGAAGGTCAGACGCAGGTCCGGGTGCTCCTCGTCGAACCAGGCCTCCCGTTCGCAGGCGATCATCATCATGGGCTGGGGCCAGCCGTACAGCTTCATGGCCCAGTCGATCTCGGAGAGAATCTGGCTTTCGAAGGGGCGCTGCCCGGTCTGCAAATAGCGCTCCGCCTCCGCAAGCGTCATGGCCGCGCGGCGCTTGTAGACAACGCCGTCGAATTTCTTTTTCAGCTCCAGAAACACCCGGCTGTCCGCCCCGGCGGTGCCGTAGCTGCGCAGGCGGAGCTTTTCCTTGTAGTCCACCGCCTCGATGGAGCTGCGGATGATCCGGTGATCCGGCGTGTCCAGATAAAGGCTCATCACCGTGCTGCGGCCGAATTCGTCCGGCTTCAGATGGGAACCGATCCGGCCGAAGAGGGCCCGGAACTGTTCCTCGGAGAGAAGATATTTTTTCTCAATCCGCTTGAAGATGCAGGTCATATCCATTGTCCTTGCCTCCTTCTTCGTTTCTGTGGCCATCTTAAGCACCCAAACTAAAGTCAACTTTAAATTAGTTTTCAGTTTTCAGATTTCAGTTTTCAGAAAACGCGGGGGCGGCTTCGCCGCAGTTTTCAGATTTCAGGAGAACGCGGGTTTGCATTGCAGGAGACGGCCTCCCGGACGTTCCACTTGTCGGATGAGGTACCAGATTCGCGGGCCGCCGAGGAATTGCGGCTTCGCGCTGCCGGTGGCAGAAGAAGCGAGGCCGGAATTTCCGCAGCCGCGCCATTGGCGGGCCGTCGCGAAGCAGGCCCGGGAATGGCAATCGCGGCAAGGTGGACTGTCGGCCCCTACACGCAAGACGCGGGTCCGCTATGTTCCCGGCAAAATACTGAAAATTGAATTGGGGACGGTTCTTTTTCTCAATACGAGAAAAAAGAACCGTCCCCAATTCTTATGCGAATTCCGAACCTCAGAATTCCGCATTTCTCCCGGCCAGCCAGGTCTGGAAGTTCCGGCAGATTTCCATGAGCCGGGGCGGCAGATGGGCGTCCAGCTGTCCGGCGTATTCCTCCGGCACCCCGTAGAAAGCCTCCGCGATGCCCCCGGCGATGGCGGCGATGGTATCGCTGTCTCCGCCGATGGAGATGCAGTTGCGGATTACGTCCTCGTAGCTCTCGCCCTCCAGGAAGCAGGTCAGCGCCTGGGGCAGGGCCACCTGGCAGATCTCCCGGCCGTGGCCCTGCCACATAGACCGGTACCGGTCCACCGTGGTGCCAAGGTCATAGTATTCCTCCATGGCGCGGCGGATTTCCTCCTTGCTTTTCCCCTGGCGGGCCATCACGATGGCCACGGCGGCCGCCTCCGCGCCCTTCATGCCCTCCGGGTGGTTGTGGGAGACACGGGTGACTGCGGCGGACAGGCGCTTTGCCTCCTCCACATCCCGGGCGGCAAAGCCCACGGGGCTTATGCGCATGGCGGAGCCGTTGCGGTAGCTATCGTAGGGCTGGGGGTCGTCCGCGAACATCCAGCGGATGAAGCGGGCGCCGTAGCCGCAGTTGGGGTAAAGGCGTCCGATCCGCTGCATGGCCGCCACGGCCTTCTCCGACAGGTCGGAGAAATCCTCTCTGCTGTCCATCAGCGCCTGGGCCACCGCGCAGGTCATGACGCTGTCGTCCGTAAAGCAGCACTCCGGCGTCAGGAAAGGAAAATCCTTGCTGAGGAAGTTGCGAAATTCAAAACGGGAACCGACAATATCTCCGATAATTGCACCGACCATCCGGTAGTCCTCCTTTTTTGAGTTGTTCGCCGTGGGGCGTTCTGCCCCTCCGGCGAGTATGATTATAAGGCAGAAAAACCCGTTTCGGGTCAACGGGCAGACGACCGAATACAAAACCGGGCCCTGCGCATTTCCCGCGGGGCCCGGGTTCCTGTTTACGCTTCCGCCATGATGCGGCGGATGACCTTT
>CAMVIC010000173.1 GCA_947167435.1 uncultured Clostridia bacterium
CAATCTCCGGATCGGAGACCATGTCCGGGCCGAAATACAGCTTGTTGAGGGCCAGATACTTCTCGCACAGGGCCTCGGCGGTCAGGGTCTCGCCCTGCTCGGCCATGCGGCCCATCTCCAGCTCAAATTCCGCAAACATGGTCTGCCGGTAGACGGTGCCCTTGAACTGATCCAGGAAGTGGTTGATGAGATAGGCCCGCTCCTTTTTGTCCTTGGTTTTGCCCAGCAGATAGCGCATGAGCAGCACCTCATTGCAGGTGGAGGCCACCTCCGCCACGAAGATCACGTAGTCGCTGGTGCACACCGGCTGATACTTGCAGCTGTGGTAGCTGTGCAGGGCGTGGCCCATCTCATGGGCCAGGGTGAACATGGAATCCAGGGTGTCCTTCTGGTTGAGCAGCACATAGGGATGGGGCCGGGAGCTGCCGGAGGAATAGGCACCGCTGCGCTTGCCCTGATTCTCATACACGTCGATCCAGCGGTTGTCAAAGCCCATGCGCAGCAGGTCTGTGTAGTCCTCGCCCAGGACGGCCAGCGCCTCCAGCACCGTGCTCTTGGCCTGTTGGAAGGGGATCTTCGCCGCGGCGTCCGCCACCACGGGGGTGTACACGTCGTACATGTGCAGTTCGTCCACGCCCAGCATCTTCCGGCGCAGGGCCACGTAGCGGTACATCTTGTCCAGGTTGCCGTGGACCGCCTCGATCAGGTTGGTATAGACCTCCGTGGGCACCTCGGTCCGGTCCAGGGACGCCTCCAGGGTGCTGCCGTATTTCCGGGCCTGACTGAAAAAGCGCAGCTGCCTGAACTGTGCGTCCAGCATGGTGGCGGCGGTGTTCTTAAACTCGCCCAGCCGTGCGTAATAAGCGGTGAAGGCGTTGCGGCGCAGCACCCGGTCGCCGCTCTCCAGCAGGGGCACCAGAGTGCCGTTGGTGAGGGCGTGCTGCTCCCCGGCGCCGTCGGTCACCTGGGGGAAGCTCAGGTCGGCGTTGCTGAAAACGCTGCTGATGTTGTGAGCTGCGTTGGACATCTCCCCTGCCGCGGCCAGCAGCCGCTCCTCCGCGGGAGAGAGCACGTGGGCCGCCCGCCGGCGAATCTGGTACAGGGGTCTGCGGTAGGTCTCCAGCTCCGGCTGGGCCACGTAGAACAGGTTCAGCCGGTCCTCGTCGATGGCCATGATCTCCGGCGCGGCAAAGGCCCCGGCGCTGGACACGGCCACCGCGGTGCTTCTGGCCTTGCCCCGCATGTCCTGATATCTGCCCTCGCCGGTGTCCTGGTCCGCCTTGCAGTTGGCATAGCCGTAGAGCCGTTCCAGGCGCAGGGAGGCCTCGTCCTCCAGCCGCAGATACTCCAGCAGGCTCTCGGCGCTCTCGCCCAGGCGGCCCTGGAAGGCCGCAAAGCGCTCCGGCATGTCCTTGAGCGCCTCGTATTCCGCAAGCCACGCCTCGTCGCTTTCAAACAAATCCTTCAGATTCCAGGTGAATTCCTCCGGCACGTCTTTCCGGGCCGGAATGATGTTCTCTGCCATAGTTTACCTCCCGTGATATTCTGTCAGCCGCATTTTAGCATACTTCCCCCTGCTCCGCAATTCCCCCTTGCATTTTCGGTCGGAAATGATAAAATATTTCTGTTTCCCTGTGTCCTGCCTCGGGCGGCGCGGAGAGTAAACGATGATTCCATGCGGCGAGAGCAGCTGGCGAGGAAATCTTCGTCAGATCAAGGCACAAAAACGCAGGAATACTTTGTGTATTTCAAGTTTTTGTAACGATGAGCTGGCGAATGCTTTGCCGCCAGACGCCGAAGACGTATGAATCAGCGTTTACCATGGACAACAGATCATACCAAAGCGGAGACGGATATGAACTTGCTGAAACGCATTTTTTCCACAGCGCTGGTGCTGTGTTTCCTTTTTGCCCTTTTCCCCGCCGCGTATGCGGAGGAGGAAATCAACTTTGCCGACAAGACCTGGGAAGAGCTCGTGGAGGAGCTGCTGGAGCGCTGGGACGCAGAGCCCGAGCGGGTCGGCATGGGCTATTACAACCTGGTCACCGGGGAGGAGCAATACTATAACGGCGACCAGTATATGGTCTCCGGCAGTATGTACAAGGTTCCGCTGAACATGGTATGGGCCGAGAAGGTGGCCGACGGCGAGATGGACATGGACACCATGGTGGGCGCCTGGCCATATGAGGAGCTGCTCAAGGGCAGCATCGTCTACTCCAACAACGAATACGCCCGCACCCTGTGGGAGATTCTGGGCAACGGCAGCTATCGCACCTACCGGCGCATCATCGCCCCCATCATGGGCGAGGACCCGGACCAGGTGGATGCCAAGTACTATGAAAACAACTTCTTCACGCCCCGGCAGATGATTCACTGCCTGCGCACCCTGGCGGAGAATCCCGAGCGCTACCCGGGCGTTATCGAGGCCATGCAGAAGGCCGAGCCCAACAATTACTTCAAGCTGCGGGAAAAGCGCTTTGACATCGGCCACAAATACGGCTTCCTGCAGACGGAATGGCACCTGTACATGGACGACTGCGCCGTCTGCTATACCGACGATCCCATCGTCATCGTCTGCTTTACCGACAACATCAACAAGGCCTATGACGTGCTGACCGAGTTCTGCACGCTCATGTGCGACTACACCCAGTATCACACGGCCATCCGCATTCAGGAGGAAGAGGAGGCCGCCCGCCTTGCCCAGCTGGAGGCCATGAACATCGACAATCAGGCAGAGCCCACGCCGGAGCCCAGCCCCGAACCCACGCCGGTGCCCGGCATTGCGGAAGCTCCCCTGCCCGCGGCGGTCACCCCCGCCCCGGAGCGCACCACGGCGGAGACCGCGCCGAGCCTTGGCCTGCTGCCGCTGCTGCTGGCGGTGCTGGTGATCGCGGCCGCCCTGGGCGCCGTGGCCTTCTGCGCCCGCTGGAAGCAGAGCCGCGGCCTGCGCTTCCCCTGGGTCTCCGCCGCCATCGCCCTGACTGCGCTGTGCCTGCTTCTGCTGCTCTTTGCGCCCTATATGGGCACGCTCTCCGCGAAGCCCACCGGCGACCCCCAGGAGACCGTCGTCCGCTTTTTCGACGCGCTGATCGCCGGGGACTATGACACCGCCAACGCCTGCCTCAGCGGCAAGGCGGACCTGGGCCTCAGCCGGAACGTGGAGGACCCTGCCCAGCAGGTGATCCTGGACGCACTGCGCCGCAGCTATTCCTACACGCTCTTCGGGGACTGCCAGCAGCGGGACCGGAATGCCTATCAGCAGGTGCAGTTTCAGAGTCTGGACGTGGCCTCTCTTCAGCGGGCTCTGCCGGCGGAAACCTCTGCCCAGCTGATGGAGCTTGCCCGGCAGCTGCCGCCGGAGGAGGTTTTTGACGAAAACAGCAGCTATCTGCCCGGCATCCCCCAGCGGGCCTATGAGGCCGCGGTGCTGAAGCTGATGGAGGGCAGCGGAGAATACCGGCTCACCACCGGCATCCAGGTGGAGCTGAGCTATCAGCGGGGCGGCTGGAAGCTGGTCCCCAGCGCTAATCTTCTCAAGCTGCTCAGCGGCGGCGTATAAGCCGCTGTCGCAAAGCCGAAGGACTTTGCCGACAGAGGGGTTTGCAACTGTTGCGGTCTTTATTCTGTTCTCGATTATCTGATGATATATTATGGTGGAAAGGAGCTTCTTTTTATGGCAAAGAATCTGATTTTCTGTTTTTCCGGCACGGGCAACTGCCTGGACATGGCGAAGAACATCGCCGGGATCCTGGGCGACACCGACGTGGTGATGATGCGCGCCGCCCCCGCGGTGACCGACGCGCGGGATGCCCAGCGGGTAGGCTTTGTGTTCCCCTGCTACGGCGGCGGCGCGCCGGAGGATTTCCTCCGCTACGCAAAGCAGCTGCAGATCCGCCCCGGCACCTATACCTTTGCCGTCAGCCAGTCCGCCAGCTACGCGGGCACCGGCCTGTCTGAGCTGAACAAAATCATCCCTCTGGACTATTGGCGGGCCGTGACCCACCAGTGCAGCTGCATCTGGCTCTTCCCCCATCAGCTGATGCTGCCCATGCTCAGCCCGGAAAAGGCACAGCGCCGCTCGGAGGCTCTGGCCGCCGCCATCGCTGGGGACGTGCTGGAGGGCCGCAAGAGCACCGGTCAGCCGCCCCACAGCGCCTTCAACGCCGTTGAGAACAGGGCCTGGCCCGCAATCGCCAGGAAAAAAGCGGAGGCCTTTGCCGTCAGCAGTGCCTGCATCGGCTGCGGTCAGTGCGCCCGTCTGTGCCCCCGGGGCAACATCCGGATGGAAAACGGCCGTCCCGTTTTCGGCACCGACTGCGTGCAGTGCCTGGGCTGCCTGCAGTACTGTCCCAAGGGCGCCATCTCCCTGGGCGCCGTCACCGACCGGCGGGAGCATTATCACAATCCCAACGTCAGCGCTGAAGAGCTGATGCAGCCGGTCCACCACTTCGAGTAATATACAAAAGCCCTCGCTGCCGGATGGCAGCGAGGGCTTGGAGACCGTCAAAAAAGTCCTTTGGACTTTCTTGACGGAGGGGATGCAGCTC
>CAMVIC010000174.1 GCA_947167435.1 uncultured Clostridia bacterium
CCAATCGACCCGAAATAAATGTCAATCAAGGAACCGTCCCCTGATTGACACATGAAGCCCTATTTCTATCCGGCGCTGGAAAAGCAGGCGCTGTTCGCTGAGGGCTACATCGCCAAACAGTCCAGTCACAGCCGGGGCAGTGCGGTGGATCTGACGTTGCTGGATATGAAAACCGGCAAGGAGCTGGACATGGGCAGCCCCTTCGACCTGTTCAGCGAAGCCTCCCACCCGGATTGTCGGGGCATCACGGAAGAGCAGCACGACAACCGGATGCTCCTGCAGCGGGTGATGGTGCGCAACGGCTTCGCACCGATTAACTGTGAGTGGTGGCACTTCGCCCTGCAGGACGAGCCCTACCCGGAAACCTATTTTAACTTTCCGGTGTCCGCAGCGTATTTGAGACGGTGATCCCGTCCCGTAAGCATATCATACGAATATGACAGCCGGTGGCGGCTGGCAGCTTTTGACTGGAGGTACGAAACAAACATGAGGAAGAAACGCATTTCATGGTGGTGGCTGGCCCTGATCGTGGCATTGCTTGCTGCTGCAGTGGTGATGACTGTCATTGCCATAAACAAGAGACAGTCTGACAGCACGGCTGATTCTGCGCCGGATTATTCCGTTTCGGAAAACTGGGCTTATTTCGGAATCGGCGAGGATCAGCCCGTGGACCTGTTCCTGATTTGTCCTACCGTGGATGTCAACGATGAATACAACATGTCCATGGACGACGAGGATACAAGGGCCTCGTTCCTTGGTGCTCTCAATATGGAGCGGGGCATCTATGAGGACAGCACGCGGATGTACGCACCCTATTACCGGCAGGCCGCCATGAAGGTTTACGGCTTGGAGCCCGACGAACGGGAGCCTTGGCTGGAGCTGGCCTACAGAGATGTTTCGGCAGCGTTCTCCTGGTATCTGGAGCACGAAAACAGCGGAAGACCCATCATTCTAGCCGGCTTTTCCCAAGGTGCGGATATGTGCTATCGGCTCTTGGAGGAATACTTCGATGACGAGACGCTGTACGACAGGTTGGTTGCCGTCTATGCCATCGGCTGGCCCTGCACCCAGGAGCTTGTGGACGCCTACCCGCAGATCCGGCCAGCCCAATCGGCGGAGGATCTGGGCGTGGTGATCAGCTTCGACTGCGAAGCGCCGGAAATAGACGAAACCTTTATCACACCCAGCGGTACTGCCGCCCTTTCCATTAACCCATTGAACTGGCAGACCGACGGCGCCCCCGCGGATAAGTCCGAAAATCTTGGCGCATGCTTCACAGATTACAGCGGAGCCATCGTGAACGAGCGCCCAGCCCTCTGCGGCTGCTATCTCGATGAAACGCGCGGCGTTTTGAAGGTCACGGATGTGGCGATTGCGGATTATCCGGCCATCGTGCCCGGTCTGCCAGAGGGAGCCTACCACGTCTACGACTATCAGTTCTTCTATCGGAATCTACAGGAGAACGTCCGCATTCGAACCGAGCGCTATTTGGCCGGAAACCAGAGCAGCGAGCCTGCCGCGGCTGCATCGGTGCCCGCAGGCGTCGGCAGTCTCTCTCGGGAGGGCTATACGCTGGAGCAGGTCGTGGTGCTCAGCCGACACAACATCCGCTCTCCCCTCAGCGGCAGCGGCTCGGCCCTCGGCACGATTACGCCGCACAAGTGGTTTCAGTGGTCGTCCAATCCCAGTGAGCTGTCCCTGCGCGGCGGCGTACTGGAAACCGAAATGGGCCAGTATTTTCGCAAGTGGCTGGAAGCTGAAGGTCTGTTCCCGGAGAACTACCATCCCACTGAGGACGAGGTCCGCGTCTATGCCAACGCCAAGCAGCGCACCATCGCCACGGCGGAGTATTTTGTCTCTGGTCTGCTGCCCACGGCCAACACGCCCATCGAAACTCACGTGGAGTATGACACCATGGATCCGGTCTTCACCCCGCAGCTCACCTTCGTATCCCCGGAATACAACGCAGACGCTGAGGCGCAGGTTTGGGAGCTCTACGGCGACACGGTCAGCGGCCTTGCGGACAACTATGCTTTGATTGCAGATGTGATCGACATGGAGCAGTCCGAGGCATGGGAGGACGGCAGCGCAACCGCCTTTGTCACGGACGATTCGGAGCTGGTGCTGGAGCTGAACAAGGAGCCCGGCGTCAAGGGCTCGCTTAAAACTGCCTGCTCGGTCAGCGATGCGCTGGTGCTGCAATACTTTGAGGAGCCCGACGCGCGCAAAGCTGCCTTCGGCCACGAGCTGACCTTTGAGCAATGGAAGCAGATTTCCGAGGTCAAGGACGTCTACGGCGACGTGCTGTTTACTGCCCCGCTGATTGCGGCGAATGTCGCCCATCCGCTGCTGCAGGAGATCGAAGCAGAGCTGACGGCTGATGGCAGATACTTCTCCTTCCTCTGTGGCCACGACTCCAACGTGGGCAGCGTCCTTGCCGCCCTCGGCGCGGAGGACTACGAGCTGCCCGGCGCGATCGAAAAGACGCCCATCGGCTGCAAGCTGGTCTTCTGCCGGTGGCGAGATCCGGATGGAGACAGCTATTGCACCGTGGACATGGTCTATGAAACTGTCGATCAGCTCCGCACAACCCCGCTGCTGGATCTGGAGCAGCACCCCGCCGTCGTTCCCATGCGCTTTGCGAGCATCACGCCCAATGCAGACGGTCTGTATGCGGAGCAGGAATTCCTGAACCTGCTGCATGACAGTATCGAAGAATATGACCGCATTGTAGAGACCTACGCACTGGAAAATGCAGCATAGCAGTTGGGCTGTGAAAAAATAGAAATGCAAATAGAGGCGGTGCAGTTCCGTTTTGGAAGCTGCACTGCCTCTGCTTTTTTACTTTGCCCTATTCAGGGCGGTGGCGCTGGTAGCAGCCTTCCCAGATGTAGTCGTCCAGGCCCTTGTACTGGGGGTCCCAAAGGTAGGTCCCGAAGTGGAAGCCCATCTGACTGAGCAGCTCGGTGAGACTGCGGTAGCCGTTTTGGACGTGCTCGTTGGTAGCGAGGTCCATATCGAAGGCTGTCTTGATCTCCTCCACGCCCTCCCTGCGCAGCGCCTCCAGCGCCTTCTGGAGCTGGGTCAGCGCATTGACGCCGGGAACGGCAAGGACCGTTGCCCCGGTGAGGGTGTGGATCACATCGGCCTTCATAGGCCCTTCCGTGAGAATGATTTTGGCCATCGGCCTGCCTGCGAGATGGACCCAGCCTTCGGCGCGGCAGCCGTCGGGCTTCTCCGCACTGGAGACCCAGCGGAACTTCCGGCGGGAGACCTGGTCTCTCCGGATCTGGAGGCCCTGGATCTGACCGTGGGTATTGCGGACCGGGATCAGTATCCCGCGCTGCTCATGGATGAAGGTCCACGCCCCAGACTCAGTCCGATAGAAGCCCGGCACACCGGCGAGATATAGGCCCTCGCCCTGCATTTGCTTTGCAATGGCCGCTGAGCCCAGGATGGGCGTGGTTTTGTATCCCAGTCTGGAGATCTCCGCCTCGGTGAGACCGCGGGCGAGCAGATTCTCCAGATGGTCCGGCGCCAGGGTCAGTTTGGAGAGCAGAGCCATGTAGGTCACATGCCGGGTGTCCACATCTGTGAGCGGGCACTCATGCACCGCAGGCGCCTCCTGCCTTCTTGCCGGACGGATCGAGGGATTGCCCAGCTTTTCGATCAGAATGTCCCGCACCTTCTCCCGGGGAACCCCGGTGCAGATGGAGTACAGATCGAAGATGCCGCCGCTGGCGCCGCAGCGCGGACAGCGGAAGACGTCCTTCTGCAGGTTGATGTTCAGATGCTTCTTGCGGGGATCCGTGTCACAGCAGGGGCAGGTCACATAGTAAGAGCTTCGTCCATAGGGCGGCTCCGGGATGCCAAGCAGCGGAATCACGTCCGCCATGTGGTAGAGTTCCATGTCGCGTCCTTTCCGGGGATGGCCATTGCGGCCATCCCCTCTGGTTTTCTTAACTCGCCTGCTGTACCGCATACTCGCAGATCCTCTGGGCCGCGGCGCGAATCGTCTCGTCGCCCTGGTACTTGGTGGCAAGCCAGCGCAGCGCGCCGGGGTCAATGGTCAGCACCTCCCGGAGGGATTTACCGCTGAACTTGGTGATGGGACAGGGTGTTGCCATGGCCTGCTCCAGCAGCTCCTCCTCGGTGGGCTCCGGCTTGGCCGGGGCGACCTCGTAGGCTTCTTGGATCGGCGTGACGGGAGCGGGCTCCGTTCCGGCCCCAAACTCGTTCGGGGCAACGGACTCGAATTCCTCGCCCGCCATGGCGAACTGCAGACCGAAGCCGGCATTCCGCAGGGCGATGCCGATAGCCGCCGTCTGCGCCCATTCTCTGGGTGAGACGGAGGGCTTGTCCGGCGCTTCGCCCCGGGATGCGCTGGCCTCCGCCAGATAGCAGTCCGCGGGATCCTTGTAGCTGGGATAGACCCGGGCGGTGGCCACAAAGCAGTCCTTGCCGGGCTCCGTGGTGACCGCAATCTTTCCCTCGGGGTACTTCATGCGGAACCACGCCATCTGGATCATCACGGGCAGGCGCT
>CAMVIC010000175.1 GCA_947167435.1 uncultured Clostridia bacterium
CGCGAACAAATACGGCAAGAAAGTCTTCGCCGTGGTGGCGAACATGAGCATCGCCTCCCTGAGGCGGGACTTCCTCCAGTCCATCGACTGCTTTGTGTGCAACGCCCAGGAGGCCGGCATCCTCTTTGCAAACGACTATCTCCAGACCATGGAGCCGGAGGAGCTGCGCCGGGAGCTGAGCGAGCGGGTCATCAGCGCACGTATCCCCTCCATGGTGGTTACCATGGGCAGCCGGGGCGCGGTGTACGCGGATATGGAGGGCGAAAGCGGCATCTGCCCGGCCCGCCCCGTCCAGGTGCGGGACACCACCGGCGCCGGGGACGCCTTCTGCGCTGGCGTGGCCATCGCCCTGACCTACGGCAAAAGCCTGGGCGAAGCCGCCGCCATCGGCGCGCGCCTGGCCTCTTCGGTCATCACGGTCAGCGACAACGTTTGCCCCCGCTTCCTCCCGGAAGAGCTGGGCCTGGACGTAAAGGTGGAGGACTGAGAAATCCGCCGCTGATTTGCGTAAAAAGAAACTGCGAAAATGCGTCGCATTTTCGCAGCTTCTTTTTTATCCCCACAATGCTGTCAGCATGGGAATGATCTGTTTTTTCCGGCTCATGACCCGGTGCAGGAAAACCTGCTGGTCCTTCGGCTCTGCGTTGAAGGCCTGCTGAATGGTCTCGTCGCTTCCCACGTACAGGAGCGTGGAGCCCTCCAGCAGCACGTCGGTGATCATCAGAATCACCAGGTCGAAGTCCTGGTCCTTTTTCAGCTTCTCCATCACCGCCAGAAACTCCTCCTTCCGCTCCAGCAGATGGGCGGAGTCCACACTGGTAATCTGGCTGACGCCGATGTTCTGCTCGGCGATGTGGAACTGCTTGTAATCGGTGCGGAACAGCTCCTCCGCGCTGTGATCGTCGGTGTTGCCGGCGGCAAAGAGTTCCTTGCCCAATTCATCCAGCGAGACGTTGGCGATGCGGGCCAGGCGCTCTGCCATGGCGATATCCCGCTTGGTGCAGGTGGGGGATTTGAACATGACCGTGTCGGACAGAATGGCCCCGGCCATGAGGCCCGCCATCCTGGGGGAGGGGGCAAGCCCCTGCTCCTGATACATGGAGGTCAGGATGGTGTTGGTGCTGCCTACGGGCTCGTTTCGCACGTGGATGGGCTGGCCGGTCTGAATATCCGCCAGACGGTGGTGGTCGATAATCTCCAGAATCTCCACCTGGTCCAGACCCGGGACGGACTGGGCCGCCTCGTTGTGGTCCACCAGAACCACCTGTTTGCGCCGGGGGCGCAGCAGATGGAAGCGGGAGATGGTGCCCACCACCTGCTCCTGCTCGTCCAGGACCGGGTAGCTGCGGTAGCGGCTTTTCAGCATCTGCTCGCGCACGTCGTCCACAAAGTCGTTCAGGTGGAAGCTGGTGATCTCGGAGCGCTGGCTGATTCGGCCCACGGGCAGCGCCTGATAGATAATGCGGGAGACGCGGCGGGCGCTGAGAGGCGTGGAGATGATAACCGTGTTGGGGTCGGTCTCCGCCCATTCCGGCCGGATATCCGCCCGGCAGACGATCAGGCAGTGAACGTGGCTGTCGATGGCCTTCTGGATCACGTCCGGCTGGTTGCCGCAGATCAGGATGCTGTCGGGGCTGGTGGGCGCCGGGTCCTCGTAATTCTGCGGCAGCGTGATGAACAGATAGCCGGACACGGAGCTGACGCGGGTGCAGTATTCATTGACAAGGTTCCCCTCCAGCACGCTCAGGAGGTTGAAGAGGGGCACGTCCTCCACACGGTTTTCGTTCATGGTCTGCATGTCATAGGAGGCCAGGTCCCCGGCGGAGAGCATGCCGTGGAGCCGCCCCTCGTCGTCCACGATGGGGACCACGTTCAGACTCTGCTCCCGCATGGTCTTCCAGGCCAGGTTCATGGTGACGGAGCAGTTGAGCGCGGGGGTCCGGTCAAATTCCAGATCCCGCACCTGGGTGCGCATGGTCTTGACCAGGGGCGGCGCCTCCATCCCGAAACGGTCCAGAAGGCGCTGGGTTTCATCATTGATGGCGCCAAGGCGAACGGCCTTGTATTCCCGATCGCCGGTGGCGTTGCGAAGACTGGCATAGGCCAGGGCGGCTACAATGGAGTCGGTATCCGGATTGCGGTGTCCGGTGACGTAAATCTCGCTCATGGAAGCCTCCGTATTGGTTTTTATTAATTTGGCAATAAAAAATTGACAAATTAATATCGCCATGTTTTGCGGTTGCCCCGTCAGGGGCAAGCAAAACGGCGTTTGATTCTTTATTACTCCGGCTGCACAAGTCTGTTTATTCGCCGGAGTAACAATTCCGGTGACATGTTCATTATAGAAAACAAACGCCTCTTTTTCAAGGCGTTTTTTGTCGGTTTTTTTCCACCAAAGCGCCGGCACGGCTTTTTTTGGCCCGGGATGCAGATTTTCTGTTGATTCTTCCGGTGCTTCTGCATTATAATAAAGCGCATTTTACTGCAGCAAGGAGCAGATTCAATTCATCGCAATTCATTGAGAGGGGTCAAGACCATGAAAGCGTATCGGGATATGACGGCGGAGGAGCTGTCCGCCGAACTGGAACAGCTGAAAAAACAATACCGCCAGATCCAGGCTCTGGGCCTGCATCTGGATATGAGCCGGGGCAAGCCCTGCCAGGAGCAGCTGGATCTGTCCATGGGTATGATGGACGTGCTGGATTCCGGCTCCGACCTGACCTGTGACGACGGCACCGACTGCCGCAACTACGGCCAGCTGACGGGCATTCAGGAGGCACGGGAGCTTCTGGGCGACATGATGGAGAACAATCCCAAGGATATCATCATCTACGGCAACTCCTCCCTGAACGTGATGTTCGACACCATCAGCCGCTCCTGGACCCACGGCGTGATGGGCAACAAGCCCTGGTGCATGCTGCCGGAGGTGAAATTCCTCTGCCCCGTGCCCGGCTACGACCGGCACTTTGCTATCACGGAATATTTCGGGATTCAGATGATCCCGGTGCCCATGACGCCCGCCGGCCCGGATATGGACCTGGTGGAAAAGCTGGTGCGGGAGGACGAGAGCATCAAGGGCATCTGGTGCGTGCCCAAGTACTCCAACCCCCAGGGCTTCTCCTATTCGGACGAGACGGTACGCCGCTTTGCCCGGCTGGAGCCCGCGGCACCGGACTTCCGCATCTACTGGGACAACGCCTACGGCGTGCACCATCTCTACGACCATCAGCAGGATTATCTGATTGAGATTCTGGCCGAGTGCAAGCGGGCGGGCAACCCGGATCTGGTATATAAGTTCGCCTCCACCTCCAAGATTACCTTCCCCGGCAGCGGCATCGCCGCCGTGGCCACCAGCCCCAACAACATGGAGGATTTTCTGGCGCATCTCCGGCACCAGACCATCGGCCACGACAAGGTCAACCAGCTGCGCCACGTGCGCTTTTTCGGGGATATTCACGGCCTGGTGGAGCACATGCGCAAACATGCGGACATCATCCGACCCAAGTTCGAGGCCGTGGAGGAGATTCTGGACCGGGAGCTGGGCGAGCTGGAGATCGGCACCTGGACCAAACCCCTGGGCGGCTACTTCATCATGTTCGATTCCCTGCCCGGCTGCGCAAAGGACATTGTGGCCCGGGCAAAGAAGGCCGGCGTCATCATGACCAAGGCCGGCGCCACCTGGCCCTACGGCAACGACCCGCAGGATTCCAACATCCGCATCGCCCCCACCTATCCCTCCCTGGCCGACCTGAAAACTGCCATGGAGCTTTTCACCCTCTGCGTCAAGATCTCCAGCGCCAAGAAGCTGCTGGCCGAAAAACAGGGCTGACCCGGTCGGCGCGGACGCCCGGCATGGACGGGCGTCTGCGGCCCTGTGAAATCTGACGCAGGGAAGCGGAGATATTGAATTTTTTTTGAACAGACTTTACAAAAAACCTGCGGCATGGTAGATTGATGTCAGACAGGCATTCGGCCGGAACGGCAAAGAAAGCCGGTTTGAATTAATCATAAAACAGGAGGATTCTGATGATGAAAAAGTGGGTCTGTCCCGTATGCGGTTACGTCCACGAGGGCGACACGCCCCCTGAGAAGTGCCCGGTCTGCAAGGTTCCCGGCAGCAAGTTTACCCTGCAGGCGGAGGAGCTGAGCTGGGCCGCCGAGCATGTGGTCGGCGTGGGCAAGGTCTTCGGCGACGACGTGCCCCAGGAAGTGCGTGATGAGATCATTGCGGGTCTCCGCTCCAACTTCGAGGGCGAGTGCTCCGAGGTCGGCATGTACCTGGCCATGGCCAGAGTGGCCGAGCGGGAGGGCTATCCCGAGATCGGCGAGTACTGGAAGAAGGCCGGCCTGGAAGAGGCGGAGCACGCCGCCAAGTTTGCCGAGCTTCTGGGCGAGGTCGTGACCGACAGCACCAAGAAGAACCTGGCCGTGCGCGTGGACGCGGAGAACGGCGCCACCGCCGGCAAGACCGAGCTTGCCAAGCTCTGCAAGAAGTACAACCTGGACGCCCTGCACGACACCATCCATGAGA
>CAMVIC010000176.1 GCA_947167435.1 uncultured Clostridia bacterium
CCGGTCTCTGCGCTGGTGCGGAGCACCGGATAGCCCGCCAGACGGAAAATCTCATACAGGCTGTCCCCTGCGTCCACGTCGCTCTTGTTGATGCAGACAATCAGCTCGCAGTTTGCGTCCTCCGCGATGACCGCCACCCGATCCACCAGGAAGGGGTCCGTCACGGGATTGGTATTGGCCGCTACGAAAACAAGCGCGTCAATATTGGCAACGGCAGGGCGAACAAACCAGTTGCGCCGCTCCTCCACGCGGTCGATCCTTCCCTTTCCGGCGGCATCCAGACTGCACTGGACGCGATCCCCCACCAGGGGTGAGGTGCCGTCCAGCCGGAAGCGGCCCCGGGCCTTGCACTCCAGCAGGCCCTGGGCGGTATCCACATAGTAAAAGCCGCTCAGCGCCTTGATGATTCTGCCCTCTCTCATTCTCCCTCCGGTCCGGTCGAAACCCGAAGTATGACCTTCGTGTGTTCCTCAATCTGGGTAAACGCATCATAATTCTGGCCGATCACCGTACCGGCGGGCAGTTCGCTGCTTACGTATTCCGATCCGCCGTAGCTGAGGGCATTGTTCTCCAGTTGGGTGATGGCCACGCCCTCGGACAGTCCGATCAGGTTGGGCATGGAGGTATAGGTGACCTGAGGGCCGCTGCTGACCCACAGATACACGGTGGATGCGGTTGTGGCCTCTTCCCCTACAGTGGGATAGCAGCGGATTACAGAGTCCTTCGGATAGCTTTCAGAGATTTCGTTGGCAATTTCCACATAGAAGCCGGCCTGCCGCAGCGTGGCGCTGGCCACGCGGTAATCCATGCCGATCACATCCGGCACCCGGGACATGGTGTCGCCGGAGCTGACGATCAGCGAGACCTTGATGCGGTCAGGCGTCACCATCATGCTGCGGCCTGCGCTGGGCGACTGGTCCAGGATTACGCCGGGCTCCGTGTCCGTATTCACCACAAAGATGTAATTAAAGTCATACAGGGCGGTGAGAGACGGGTCGTTTGCCAGGCTTTGATAGCTCTTGCCCACAAAGTTCGGCAGGTCCACACGCTCCGCGGGAGTGAAAATATCCCTGACCCAGAAATTCCACAGAAACACAAACAGGCCGATGGCAACCAGCAGGACCCCGAAGGTGCCGGCCAGGAAGCTCACCCGGCCCGAGCGTCTGCGGCGGCGCTTGTACTGCTCCTTTGACAGCTCGCTCACCGAGCGGATGGGCACCACGTCGGGGTTTTTCATTTCGGCCCGTTCCTGGTCCCGACGGGACTTGTTCTGGAAGCGGTCCAGGTCCTCCAGCAGCTCTGAGGCCGTCTGATAGCGGGCAAAAATGTCCGCGTTCATGGCCTTCATGGTGATGCGCTCCAGCTCCGGCGAAAGGCCCTCCACCTTCTCATGGGGCGGCACGGGGGTGGCGTTCATGTGCTTGACGGCAATCTCCCCCAGGGTCTCGCCCGTGTAGGGGCACTCGCCTGTGATCATCTCGTACATGACAACGCCGAGAGAATAGATGTCGCTTCTCGGGTCCGGGGTCTCTCCCCGGGCCTGTTCGGGCGCAATATAATGGATGGAGCCCACGGCCTGACCGTTGCTCTCATAGATCTCGTTTTCCAGCGTGGCGATGCCGAAGTCGGCCACCTTGATGGTTCCGTCCCGAAGCAGCATGATGTTCTGGGGCTTGATATCCCGGTGGATAATGCCACGTTCATGGGCGTGGGCCAGAGCGCGGGCAATCTGTGCGGTGAAATGCACCACTTCCCGCTGGCTCAGCGTACCCTTCCGGTCCATGTACTGCTTGAGGGTAATTCCCTCCACCAGCTCCATCACGATGTATTCCATCGCGTCGCTGTGGCTTACGTCGTAGACCGCCACGATATTCGGATTGGACAGCATGGCGACCGCGTGGGATTCGGCGAAGAAGCGCTGTTTGAATTCCTCGTCCGACGCCATTTCCTCCCGCATGATCTTCACCGCCACATAGCGGTTCAGACGGCGGTCCAGCGCCTTATATACCACGGCCATGCCGCCTTCTCCGATCACGCTGAGCAGCTCATAGCGATCGTCCAGCACCCGGCCGAGCAGTTTATCGTTTGTACTCATAGTCTATCCTTCCAAGGCTTTCAGCGCGAAACCACCAACACCGTCACATTGTCCCTGGCGCCCCGCTCCAGCGCCGCGGCCATCAGGCTGCGGCAGATTTCTTCAGGCGTCTGGAGTTCCAGCACACAGCGCAGAATCTCCTCGTCGCTCAGGGTATTGGTCAGTCCGTCGGAGCAGAGCAGCAGCGCGTCGCCGCTCTGGAGGAAAAAGTCAAAATAATCGGCATCCACCTTTGTGCCCGTTCCGACCGCACGGGTAATCACGTTGCGCCGGGGATGGTGCAGCGCTTCCTCCCTGGTGATGGTGCCGGCGGCCACCAGCTCTTCCACCAGCGAGTGGTCCCTGGTGATCTGGATGATGCTGCCGTTGCGGCGGGAGACGTGATAGGCACGGCTGTCGCCCACGTTGATGATGTAACCGTTGCCGTTGGATTTGATCACGCCGCCGACTATGGTGGTGCCCATCCCGTGAAACTCCTCGCTGAACTGGGAGTATTCATAGGCGACACCGTTTGCCTCGGTGCAGGCATCCCCCAGCAGACGGCGATAATTGACCTGCCGCCCGATACCGGAATTGAGCTTGTTGTAAATATACGCCACAAAGGCCCGATTGGACAGCTGACTTGCCACGCCGCCCGCCTTCGCGCCGCCCATGCCGTCGCAGAGCGCCACGATCAGGCAGTCCTTGGCCGTGCACTTTTCAATGATAAAGCTGTCCTGATTGTCTTTTCTGACCTTGCCGCGGTCGGTAAGTCCAAAGCTCTTCATCTTGTCCTCGCTTACCCCGCCTTCCGGCGGGCAAAGTTTCATCCCAGACTTCCGCAATACGCCCTTATGGCGTTTTTGCTAAAGAAGCTCAAAGGCATTCCGCCTGTTTCTGCATTTTTCGGCGCAGCTGCCCGCAGGAGGCGTCCACGTCACTGCCCAGCCTGCGCCGTACCGTCACGTTTACACCGGCCTCCTCCAGGATTCGGATAAACGCCTTCATATGTCCCTCAGTAGAAGGCTTAAAGGCTCTTTCTTCCACATGGTTGAGGGGAATCAGATTCACGTGGGCAGCCACGGAACGGGCGTGCTTTGCCAGCAGCCGCGCGTGGTATTCCGTGTCGTTTACTCCGTCGATCATGGCATACTCAAAGGAGATGCGGCGCCCCGTTTTCTCATAGTATCTGCGGCAGCAGTCCATCAGCTTCTCCACACCTCTGCCCCGGTTGGCGGGCATCAGGCGGGAGCGGGTCTCGTCGTCGGGTGCGTGCAGCGACACTGACAGCGTCAGCTGCAGATTCCGGTCCGCCAGGTCCTCGAAGCGTTCGGTGATCCCGCAGGTGGACAGGGAGATGTGCCGCATGCCGATGTTCATCCCGTCCGGATGATTCACCAGCTCCAGAAAGCGCATCACGTTGTCGAAATTATCCAGCGGCTCTCCGATTCCCATCAGCACGATATTGGAGATGGGCTTGCCGGAATCCAGCTGGGAAAACAGCACCTCGTCCAGAATCTCCGACGGCTCCAGCGAGCGGACCAGTCCGCCGATGGTGGAGGCGCAGAAGGCGCAGCCCTGCCGGCAGCCCACCTGACTGGACACACATACGGTGTTCCCGTGCCGGTAGCTCATCACCACCGTCTCCACGGCGTTGCCGTCAGAAAGCTCCCAAAGATATTTAATGGTGCCGTCCAGCTGTGAGACCTGTTTGCTGAGCACTTTCGGCTCATACAGGCGAAATTCGTTTTTCAGTTTTTCCCGCAGAGACTTCGGCAGATTGCTCATCCCATCGAAGTCCCGTACGCCGCGGCTCAGCCAGCTGAAGATCTGCCCAGCCCGATATTTGGGCTCGCCCATTCGCAGCAGTTCTTCTTCAATCTCGCCCGGCAGCAGAGACAGAATGTCTTTTTTCATGCTTTTGCTCAGTTGTTCCTTATCAGTTTTGCAACAAAGAAGCCGTCGGTCCCGTCGATATGGGGCCAGAAGCTGTACATACCGTTTTGGGAGACACAGTCCCCCACCGAAAACTCCGCCGGTACAAACTCCGGCCGTCGTCTCAGAAAGTCCTCCACCACGTCCCGGTTCTCTGCGTTCAGCACCGTACAGGTGGAATAGAGCAGCGTGCCGCCGGGCTTTACAAAAGCGGAGAGATTATCCAGGATTGCCCGCTGAATCTCCGGCAGTCCCGCGATCTCCGCCTCTGTTTTCCGGCGTATCTCCGGCCGCTTGCGGATGACGCCGAGGCCGGAGCAGGGAACGTCCGCCAGCACCAGGTCGAAGTACCCCGCGAGCTCCGGCACAGGCTGCCTGGCATCTCGGGCTTCAGCGGATAGGATTGTGATTCCAAGCCTTTGGGCGCCGGAGCGAATGCGCTCCAGCTTTTTTTCATGGATGTCGCAGGCGCAGATACTGCCGGTGTTCCGCATCCGCAGCGCGGCCGCAAAGCTC
>CAMVIC010000177.1 GCA_947167435.1 uncultured Clostridia bacterium
ACCGGCTGCGAGGGGAAGCTCCGCTTCGAGCGCCCGGCAAAGCTCAATTACAGCCTGTACGCGGACTATTACTGGTATGAGCTGGGGGATATCATCTGCATCGGGGACCGGGAGACCCAGTACTACTGCTTCCCGGGACCGGAGGTGCCGGTGGCGAAGGCCCGGCTGGCCACGGAGGAGGCTTACAAGCTGCAGCGCCGGAGGAGCCGGAAAGGCGCTGCCGCCGCGGAGGAATAATGCGTAGCCCTGACAGGATGAATACAAAGACTGCATTCCTGTCAGGGCTTCGGATAACAAAAAGGCGCCGTCTCAAAATAGCCTGAATTGCTATTCTGAGGCAGCGCCTTTCATTTTTTCCAGTTCTAAGGATCAGTCGTCCTCGTCGTCCTCATCCTCGTCTTCGTCTTCCTCGTCGTCTTCGTCGTCGGTCTTTTTCCGGCGGGCGAAGACCTTGCACAGCAGGATGCTCAATTCATAGAGCAGCACCATGGGGCCTGCCACCATGAACTGGGAGACGATATCCGGCGGGGTGATGAAGGCCGCCAGCAGGAAGATCAGCACGATGGCGATCTTCCGGGATTTCGCCAGCCACTCCGCCTTCATGATGCCCAGGGTAGTCAGCAGTACGGTGATCACCGGCATCTCGAACACGATGCCGAAAATCAAAAACACCGTCATCAGGAAGGAGATATACTGCTGGATACTGACAGAGGCGGAAACGTCCACGTTTCCGGTCAGCTGGATCAGGAAGCGCAGCATAAAGGGCAGGCTGATGTAATAGGCGAACAGGACGCCCAGCACGAAAAACACCGTGCCGCCCAGCAGCGAGGCGCGGACAAAAGACCGCTCCTTCCGCTTGAGGCCGGGGCTGCAGAAGGCGAAAATGTTATAGGCCAACACCGGAAACGCGAGCACCAGGCCCCCGATCAGCGCGATGGAGAACTCCACCAGCAGCGTCTCGGCGGGGGCAATGTAGACAAAGACGTAATCATAGTCCTTGCCCATGTCGGTCAGCAGGGTCATCAGCCTGGGCGAAAAATACAGGCAGATGCAGAAGCCGACCAGCAGCACCAGCAGCACCACGATGATCCGGTTGCGCAGTTCCTTCAGGTGCCCCGAAAGGCTCATCTTCCCCGAGGGGGAGGCCTTCCGGGTCTTACTCTTCTTCATCCTCGTCAGCGGCCTTTACGTCAGCGGACTTCTGGGATTTTTTCTTGGTCTTTTTCTCGACGACTTCTTCCTCTTCCTCGTCGTCCATGCCTTCCTTGAACTTCTTCATGCTCTTGCCGAACATCTTGCTCAGCTTGGGGATCTGGGTGGGCCCAAAAATAACGATGACGATGAGCAAAACGATCAACAGCTGCTGTACGCCGACTCTCATTGTGTGTCTCCTCCGTTTTCAGTTTCATTCTCCGGCTCTGCCGGTTGGGCAGCGGTGTCCTCTGCCGGGGCAGCGCTGCTTTCGGCTGCGTTTTCCGCCGCCGCGACAACAGGCTCTGCCGCCTCAGCTGCGGGCTCTGCCGCCGCTTCCGGCTCCGCCTCCTGTTTCGCTTCCGCTTTCTTGGGCTTGGATTTGCCGATGTTTTTCAGATCGTTTTCCATGCCCTTGAAACTGCCGCGTACCTCTTTGTCCAGTTCCTCCAGAGGCTCAATGGCCTCCCGCAGGGGCTTGGCCGCATCCTCCAGCGGGTCCACCACGTTTTCGCGGATCTCCTTGGTGACCTCTGACGAGGCCTTTCGGAATTCCTTCATGGCTTTGCCAAACTTGCGGGCGTAAGCAGGCAGCTTATCCGGCCCGATGACCAGCAGAGCCACGATAAAAACAACCAGCAGTTCCAAAAACCCGATCTTCATGCGCTGTGCACCTCCAAACCGGAGACCGAAGCGTCGGCGCCGAAGCGCCCCAGTACGGCCGAGCGGTGGTATTGCAAATATTATAAGTTACTTTCTCCCGTTCGTCAACTAGAAAAAGTCCGGACAGATCGTTAAGAAAGTCAAACAGGAGCGGGCCAAAAGTGCGCAAAGAGGCCCGGAATCTGTTTTTCTTGCATGTTCTGCCCGGCTGTGCTATGCTGAAAGGCAGAAACAGGAAACCGAAAAATACAGACAACGGGAGGGAAAGACATGGCAGTGAAAAAAGTCGGCGCGCTCATCAAAGAGGCGCGCACCAAAGCGGGACTGAGCCAGGAAGCACTGGCAAAACTGGTCGACGGACTGTCGGCCTCCGAGCTGGGCAAGGTGGAACGGGGAGAAAAGGACCTGACCAACGAGGAACTGAAGGGCATCGCCAAGGCCACCGGCGTGACCCAGAAGTCCCTGCTGGAGGCGCCGAAGAACCTGAAAGCCGCTTCAAGCAGCGCGGCGAAAAAGGCGGCGGGCACCGGGAAGAAGACCGAGACGGGCAGCGCCGCAAAGAAGACTTCGGGCACCGGGAAGAAAACCGGCTCCGCCGCAAAGAAGACCGGGGACAGCGAAAAGCTGACCGCCGCGGAGAAGAAGTTTCTGCAGCTGTACCGGGCGGCGGACGCTGACAGCCGAAAGGCGGCCGAAAAGCTCCTCAAGGGGGAGAAGGACGGGCTGCTGGAGATGTTCCTGGGCGGCGCGGGCGGCACGGTGGCGGACCTGCTCAGCGGGCTGCTGAAAAAGTAAAGAAAATAGATACGAAAAATGCCTCCGCGGCCCGACCGCGGGGGCATTTTTCGTGCACGGGCTTTGTCCGGCGCATAAAGCGTCTGGCTGCGAGCGTTTATTTTGCGGGGACCTTCATGGTGATGTTGCTGAAGGAGGCGCTGCAGCCGTCGGCAAAGAGGCCGATATGGGCGCCGTCGATGGAGTGGGTGACCCGAAGGCTCAGGGCCTTCAGATTGTCCACATACAGCACCACGATCTCGTTTTCGCAGATCAGCTTTACGTGGTGGGTACCGCCGGAGGAGAAGTCGAAGCGGGTATAGGATGCCGGGTCGTAGTCGGCCAGCTCCGTGATCTCGTAGCCCTCATAATGCAGGAGATTGTTGGCCCCGTCCAGGCAGAGGGCGGTATAGACCGGGTCTGCCTCCGTACCGCCGAAGGCAAAGCCCGCACAGCCGTCTGCCGGCAGGGTCACGTCACACTCCAGCATCATGGTGGGCGCCCGGGTACCCATGTCGGCCAGCGCCTGGCTCCCCGGCTCGGCGGAGAGACTGACGCTGTTGCGCTTGATCTTGACCGTGCCCTGCTTCTGCACCGCCCGGAAGGCCTTGTCCGCCGTGAAGTACCCGGCGAAGCTCTCCGGCTCCCGTACGCCCAGGGTGCCGTCCGCGTTCTGCAGCAGCTGGTGGTTGAGTACGTTGCCCGCCCAGAGATAGAAGCCGGAATCGGCGCTCAGGGCCGGGCGGCCAAGCCAGCCGCACAGATAGTGCTTCCCGTTCAGCTCCGCGCTTTTTGCCGCGTAGAAAATAAAGCCGTTGCCGTCCAGCACGTTGTCCCTGGGTACGGTGAAGGGGCCGTACATGGAGTCGCTCATGGCGTAGTAGGTGACGCAGTCCCAGCTGTAGGTGAGATACCAGGTATCACCGATGGAGAACAGGTCCGGGCATTCCAGCATATACTGTTCCATCGGCGCGAAAAGGGGACCGCAGAACTCCCAGTTTTTCAGGTCCGTGGAGGTGTAGCGGGCCACCACGCCGCCCAGCGTGTTCTCCCGGGCGGCAATCAGCAGCCAGTAGCACTGCTCTTCTTCCACCCAGAATACCTCCGGGTCCCGGAAGTCGTCTTTGGAATAGCCCTCGGGGCTGAAGAAGGTGTCCTCGGGAATCCTGGTCCAGGTTATCCGGTCGGTGCTGGTGGCGTGCATGACGCATTCCTTGCCCCTGCCGCCGTTGCCGGTGTCGTTATGGCCGGTGTAGAACAGGTGATACAGCCCGTCCCGGTCCTGCATCACGGAGCCGGTGCCAAGGGCCGGGTCCGGGTCCGACATGGACCCGAAGTTGAGGGCCATGCCCAGGTCCTCGTAGCCGCAGAAATCCCTGGTGGCGTACTTGTAGATGGGGTGATAGCCCTGTCCGTTGTGGTCGGTCTCATAGAGGTAGTAGAGCTCCAGCGTGCCGTCCTCGGTGACAAAGGGCATGGTGTCGCCCACATAGGCACCCTCCGGCGCGGGATAGAGGGTATAGTCCACCGGCGCGTAGGGCTCCTCCGGCAGAGGGGCAGGCGTACCGCAGGCGGCAAGCAGCAGAACCGCTGCCAGCAAAAACGCAAAAAGAAACGAATGCTTTCGCATATTGACACTCCCTTCGGTTTTCGGATCAATCGGGGGCGGGATAAGAGAAACGCCCCTTCTCAGTGTAACAGCCGAAGGGGCGCCAGGCAAGTGTTTTTTGTGCTTGCGCCGGGGATTATCGCGCTTTTTGCCGGGGTGCCCGGTCGCCCCCGGAGAGGATCACCACCTGCCGGGGAAGTAACTTGCCGCTTAAGCGCAGCGCGGTCTCCGCGGCGCTTGCCGACTTGGAGAGCCTGAAGAAATCCGATTGTCAAAGGCTCCGTG
>CAMVIC010000178.1 GCA_947167435.1 uncultured Clostridia bacterium
CTTCTTGCAGTGGCGGTGCGCATGGTTTCCGCCATGCTCTGCGGCGGCATGATCGGAATTGAAAGGGAATTCAAGCGTCGTCCCGCCGGCTTCCGGACCCATATTCTGATTTGCCTGGGCGCGGCCATGACCATCCTGACAAACCTTTACCTCTACCAGGTGATGCACCTGTACACGGATATCTCCCGTCTGGGCGCGCAGGTGATTGCGGGCATCGGTTTTATCGGCGCCGGTACCATCATCGTCACAAAGCGCCGCCGGGTCAAGGGCCTGACCACTGCCGCCGGCCTATGGACCGCTGCCATCATCGGCCTTGTGTGCGGCGCGGGCTATCTGGAGCTTGCCTTCTTCGCCACGGGAATGGTGCTCTTGGCAGAACTGCTTCTGGTAAAGATCGAATACCGCTATGCAAGACGGGTGCAGGACGTGAATCTGTACCTGGAATACAAGCACTCCGACGTCATTCAGACCATTCTGCAGTACATGAAGGACCATGCCATCGAGACCCACGATCTGGAGATCAGCCGCATCAACGAAGAGGGCGGAAACCGCTTCTGTGCGGTTCTGAGTATCCAGGCGGACAAGCGGCGACTGGATGAAGAGCTGATGCGCGGCCTGGCCGCCATCCCGGATCTGATCAGCGTAGAAGAGATTTGAACCAAAGGGGCTGTCTCAAAAGTCCGTCAGAGAGCGTAGGGGCGGATATACCCGCAGGGCACGCAATCATCCGCCCGCGCGGTGTGAACTGAAATGTGAAAAAAGGTTTGGCGAATTCGCGAATATTGCGATTTTGCCAAACCTTTTTGACGATATTTATGCTTTATCAAGCGGGCGGCTACTAGCCGCCCCTACATCGTTTCCCGCGTTTTGAGACAGCCTCTTTGGTTAGTGGTTAGTGGGGGAAAATATAATGTGCCAGCACCAGCAAAACCACGCCGGGCACGCCCAGAAAACCTGTAATCAGGCAGTTGATCCAGCCAGTGTCGAGGTGCAGACCTACGCTCTCTCCGAAAAAGTTCACCAGGAACAGCACTACAAAACCGAAAAAGGCGTTGATCAGCAGCTTAAAGATCCATTTGATGGGCTTGAAAAGAATTCTGACGAGCAGTATCACAAACAGCACCGTGGCACCCAGCATCAGAATACCGGACAATGTTTCGTTCATAATTCCTCCTTAATATCAGTTGAAGCTGTCCGCGTTGTTTGCGAATAGCTGCTCGATGCGCTCTTTCAGCGCCCGGTTTTCCTCACGGGAAAGCTCCGGGTCTTCCTGAAGCAGGGCATTTGCCTCCTCCTGGGCCCGCTGCAGCACCTGCACGTCCGCTCCCAGGTCCGCGATGTGCGTGGCGGGCAGGCCGTGCTGCCGGGAGCCGAAGAAATCGCCCGGACCCCGCAGGCGCAGGTCCTCCTCGGAAATCCTGAAGCCGTCGTTGGTTTTGGTCATGACGGAAAGACGGGCTTTTACCTCGTCCGTATCGGCATCGGAAATCAGCACGCAGTAGCTTTTATGCTTTCCGCGTCCGACACGCCCGCGCAGCTGGTGCAGCTGGCTCAGGCCGAAGCGCTCCGCGTTTTCCACAATCATCAGTGCCGCGTTAGGCACGTCCACGCCCACCTCGATTACCGTGGTGGAAACCAGAATATCCGTCTCTCCGTTTACGAAGGCGGACATGACGGCGTCTTTGTCTTTGGGCTTCATCTTGCCGTGGACGCAGGCAACGTGCAGATCGGGAAACTCTGCCGCCAGCTCTTTGGCGTGCTCCTCGGCGGACTTGAGGTCCATCGGCAGCTCGTCGTTTTCCTCCACCATAGGGCAGACCACAAAAACCTGCCGCCCCTCTCCGGTGAGTTTGCGGATGAACGCATATAACCGCTGCCGATAACTGCTGCTGACAGCGAAAGTGTCCACCTTCTGGCGGCCGGGGGGCAGCTCGTCGATCACGGAAACGTCCAAATCCCCGTAAATGATCAGGGCCAGGGTGCGGGGAATGGGAGTTGCGGACATGACAAGCACGTGGGGCCTGCCGCCCTTGCCGATCAGGGCAGAGCGCTGCTCCACGCCGAAACGGTGCTGCTCGTCCGTCACCACAAGGCCAAGGTTCGCGTATTCCACGTCGGCGCTGAACAGCGCGTGGGTGCCCACGATCAGGTCTAGCTGACCATCCTTCAGCGCGGCCTTGGTCTCTCGCTTTGCTCTGGCCGTCATGGCGCCGGTCAGCCTGCCGGTCCGCAATCCCAGCGAGCCCAGCCTCCCTGAGAGCGTGGCATAGTGCTGCTCCGCCAGAATCTCGGTAGGCGCCATGAAAGCGCTGGTATAACCGTTTTTCCACATGGCCCAGATAAGTGCGGCGGCAACCAGGGTTTTGCCGCTGCCAACGTCGCCCTGAACCAGCCGGTTCATCAAGGAACCGGAAAGCATGTCTGCCATGGCCTGGTCCACTGCACGCCGCTGGGCGCCGGTGGGTGAGAAGGGGAGGGTCGACCAGAATTCCGCAAGGTCCACGGGTTTTACCGGCAGACCGCCCTGCTTCACCCGCTGTCCACGAATCCGCCCCATGGCGCAGGCCAGAACGAAGAGCTCTTCAAATATCAGCCGCCGACGGGCCAGCTCAAGGGCGCCGAAGTCGGCGGGGAAGTGGATGTTTTCATAGGCATAGCGGGCCTGTACCAGTCCGCAGCGCTCCCGCACAGAGTCCGGCAGCAGCTCCGGCAGAATCTCGCCGCAGGCATCAAGACCGCAGCGTACGCCCTGCATCAGTGTGCGCTGATTGAGTCCCGCGGTCATGGGATAGACGGGGACGATGCGCCCGGTCACGCTGTTTTCCGCGCCTTCCCGCTCATAGACGGGATTGGTCATGCTGCGGTGGGCGCCCCTGACCTCCATCTTCCCGTAAAACACGTAGCTCTCGCCCCGGAGCAGGTTGTCCTTCACATAGGGCTGATTGAAATAGGTGATATCCAACAATCCGCTGTCATCCACAGCCTTGAGCTTGACCAGATCCAGACCCCGCCGGATGCGGCTCAGCCGCGGCGTGTCCGCAACCAGTGCCCGGACGCAGACGTTCTCACCGTCCTGCGCCAGAGCGATGGGCGTGTATTTGCTCCGGTCCTCGTAGCGTCTGGGGAAAAAGCAAACCAGGTCATAAAGCGTGTGTACGCCCAGTTTCGCCAGGGCCTGCGCCTTTTTCTCTCCGATGCCCCTGACGTAGCGGACATCGGTGTTCAGATCTGCCATGCCTTCACTCCGTATAGCGCAGCGAGAAGGAGCCCACCGTGGGCGCGAACTGCTCCATAAGTCCCTTGGTGCAGATGATCTCCCGATTGTTGGTGATCAGAATCATCTCAAATCCGCCGTAGGTGCGCCAGTAGTTGATGGCCCGGCTCTCGCCCAGCACGAACATCGCGGTGGACAGGCAGTCGGCCATGGTGCCGTCTTCGCAGATTATGGTCACGGAGACCAGGTTGTTGTTGGCGGGATAGCCGGTGTTGGGGTTGAGAATATGATGATAGGTTACCCCGTCAAAGGCGGTGAAGAAGCGCTGATAGGACCCGCTGGTGACCACGGCCGTCTCGCCAACCTGCACAACGCCCACATAGTTGTTGGGATTGTCCGGGTTGGTGATGGCCACGCTCCATAAGCTGCCGTCGGGCTTGAGGCCGAGTGTCTGCACGTTTCCGCCCAAAGAGACGATGCCGCTTTTGACCCCTGCCTGGCGCATGGCGTCGATGGCATTGTCGGAGGCGCAGCCCTTGGCCGCGGCGCCGAAGGTGATTTCCCCGGAGGAGGGGAGCGTCACCGAATAGCCGCCGGAGGAGGGGAAGCTGGTCAGCGTCAGCTGGTCAAAGCAGAGCCGCGACTTGTCCTCGTAAATCTCCGCGTCGGTGGGCACGTAGTATTTGCCGTCAATAAAGCCCCAGCGTTTGACCAGCGGATAAATGGACAGGTCAAGCGCGTGTCCGCTTTGGTTGTAAACGGTCTGTGCGGTGCTGATCATCTTGGCAATCTGGGCGGACACCACCGTGCTCCCGCCCTGGGCGTGGTTGATGGCATAGACCGTGCTGGTGGGCAGCTCCGGGTCCAGCATGGCGTCCATGGAGAGAATAACGCCCTCCGCCGCCGCGAGCCCTGCCTGTGCGTTTTTGCCGTAGGCGGTCAGCGTCATCACCGTGTCCATGGCCATGACGGTTTTCTGTTCCATTTTTGTCTCACCGCAGCCGGAGAGGCTCAGCGCCGCTGCCAGAATCAGCAGCAGTGCGGCGGCCTGACGCAGCAGGGTGCGCTTTTTAAAGAAGATGTTTGTGTGTCTCATAGAATTCCCGGTAGTCCTTCAGCATATATTTCAGCAGATTGGGCGTGTCCAGCTGGTAGGGGCAGCGGCTGCTGCACCGATGGCATTCCAGACAGTCCTCGATCTTCGCCATCTTCTGCTGCCATTCCTCCGTCATATACTGCTGCCAGGGAGAGCGGCGCAGCAGCATGTTCATGCGGGCGCAGTTGCGAATCTCAATCCCCACGG
>CAMVIC010000179.1 GCA_947167435.1 uncultured Clostridia bacterium
CGTCCTGAACAGCCGTTCCACGGTGCTGTATATCATCAGATATACCGAGTAAACGCTGACGGAAGCCAGATCCTTCGCCACGTAGGTCAGGACAAGCACGTCCGTGTGGTGGCAGATCAGTCTTGCGATCTCCTGGACCAGCACGGCCCCGCTCTGGCTCAGCGCCATCCGGTTTTCCTTTTCGTGCAGATTCAGCCACTTATAGTTCTTTTTGATATAGAACAGGTAAAACAGCATCTGGCACAGCGTGATGACGCAGAACCCGACGTGGATCGTGATCACGTCAAAGCCCAGCTTGAGCAGCACGACCTTCATCAGATTGGAAGTGACGTAAATGACCATCGTGACGATGCTCATCAGGTACTTTTTCCCTTCCGCCTGCAGCAGGACCATATACTTGCCCTGCACCCAGAAGTTGATGACGCCGCCGATGCCGCTGAGGATGCTTACTGCGAAAATCGTGAGCTTCGGAATGCTGGTGGTGACGGTCAGCGGATAGATCACTGCGATCGCAAGGGTGCCGAGCAGATAAAAGAAGCCTGCCCGATTATAGTAGTGCGCCGTAGCAGACATGATCTCGTTGACGCCCTTCAGATCCCGGCGGCCCAGAGGGCCGTACAGCGCCTGAATCGCCGCGGTCCCGACGCCGGCCTCCAGCAGGGCGAGATAGGAATATAGTCCCGCCAGAGAGCTCAGGAATCCGTTCATCTCCGAGCCGAAGGTGCGTATGAACAGTCTGGGAACGATCAGACCGAACACCAGGGTGATCAGCTGTTGAATGATCCCAAACGCTGCGCTCAGTATGCCATTTTTATATCGCATAGATTTACCCTGCTTTGTCAGATTTATCAATCCCCGCGCATCTGCGGGAGCGTCGGCTTCATTCAGCCGGAGCCGCCGGGATCCTGCTTTTCAGGAACCGGGCCGGATTGCCGCCCCAGATCTCATAGGGGGGCACGTCCTTTGTGACCACGGAGCCGGCGGCGATGATGGCGCCGTGCCCAATGTGTACGCCCTTCATGATCAAGGACCGCGAGCCGATCCATACGTCGTCCTCGATCACGATGGGCATCACCTTCGTTCTGCCCTGGAATGCCATGGGGACTGTGACGTCCTCGTGTCCGTGTTCGTTGGTGAACATCAGGATATCGATCCCCATCATGACGTTCTCCCCGATAGAGACGCCGGCAGGGATGCTGCAGTTCGCACCGATCCCGGAGCCGTTGCCCAGCTTGATATCCGGCGCGAAGGTCGCGCCCTTGTCGATATTGACCCATTTCCCGCAGTCGTCCAGAATCAAATGGGCACAAAACTGCCGGAAGTGTCTGGAACCAAAGCTCAGACGCGCTCCGGACATCGGCAGATGTTTGCCAACACCTACGTACAGGACCCGTCCGATGATGCGTTTGATTTCCCGCACGTTCATTACTGAACCACCTCCGGTAAATCGTCAATCTCAGTTGCGGCGCAGCAGCTTTCTTTTTATTGTACCACAGCCCCATACAAATGTCCACCAGATCAAGGGCC
This sequence comes from uncultured Clostridia bacterium, assembly GCA_947167435.1. The sequence goes on from CAMVIC010000179.1 coordinate 1,528, forward strand.
ATTTCTTTTTCCGCTGGTTCCAGATCTCCCGGGCCTTTTCCCGTTCCGTCTGGCTGTGGTTTTTCCTGGCGCTCCAGAAGGTCTGGGCAAAAATATCTCCCCGCACCTTGTAGAACCTGCCGCAGCGACGATGCAGGACCTTCTCGATGTATTCCTCGTGGCAGGCATACATATAGGCGTCGGATACCCGGTGGTCCTCCCGGGCATAGAGTGCCTGGTAATTGTTGGCCGTTTTGTCCGTGATGGATCGGTGATGGCTGACGATCCTGGGATCGACGTAGACAGGCCCTTTTCCGTAGAGGATAAGCGCCAGGCTCTGGTCCGCCACCATGGGGTGCGCCTTCCAGAAGACGTCAACTTCCTCCGCCGGCGCCGTCGCATAGAAGTTGCGGAAAAAGGCCGTATCCGTGCTGTTCGGCATTCTGTCGAAGAAATGGGTGTTACGGAAGTCCTTGAAGGTAAACACCATCGGCTCCGTGATGTTTCTTCTGGGGTAGTGATCGACCTTTGTGAGGCTGGTTTCGACCCAGGAATTGCAGTACATGCCAATGTATTCCGGGTGGGTCTCCATAAAATCGTACTGATACTGCAGCTTCTCCGGATCGTCCCACCAGTCGTCGCCCTCAAGCAGGGCGACGTATTTTCCCCGACACTGCCGCATGACGCCGTGGAGGTTTTTGCTGGCCTTGACGTTTTCGTTTCGGAAGGAGAGCACGAATACCCCGGGATAGCGCCGGTCGTAATCGCGCAGGATCTCTCTGCTGTTGTCCGGCGAGCAATCGTCGTCTACAACGATTTCGTAGCAGAAGTTCGTCCTTTGTTCCAGAATGCTGTCCAGCAGCGCTGGCAGATACTTTTGCAGATTGTAGGTAATGACCGCCACACTGACGGCAATTTCATTGTTCTGAGCCATTTGTTATCTCCATGAAGGCTTCTTTTGCGATGTCGTACCAGTTCAGATCTTTTTTTGTGCCGTGCAGCTCCAGTGCTGCCGGCTCCTCCCGGACGAAGCGGAAGCCCGCCTTGCGGTAGAAGGCGTTGGCCCGGCCGTTCTCGGCCAGGACGTTCAGATAGACCCGCTCCAGGCCCAGAGTATCGAAGGCGTACCGCAAAATCAGCCGGGTCGCCTCCAGGGCGGCACCGCTGCCGTGGGTTTTTTTCCGGGTGCTGATGGCGTACTCCGCCTGTTTTTTCTCCCGGTCAATGTTCTTCAGGCTGATCGTGCCCAGATATTCATCGTTCTCGTCCACAAGGGCAAAGTGCAGGGTGTTGGGATTCTCCTGTGCCCTGCCGATGAAAGCCAGGCAGCCCTCCAGGCTGATCTTCGAGCCATCGAAGCGGAAAAAACGTGTGATTTCCGGATCCGTCATCCACTCATACATGAATGGCGCATCTTTGGGTTCCAATGGTCGCAGGTGTACAGTCATGCTTCAGCCCTCAAAGCTGTTGATGGCGGCAATCACTTGGTCCACGTCTTCCTCCGGCATCCCCACGTAAATAGGCAGGCTCAGCTCCTCATTGGCATAGCGCTCGCTGATGGGGAAATCTCCCTGCTTATATCCCAGCCGGGTGTAGCATTGTTGAAGGTGGGGCGGAATCGGATAGTGTATTTGGGTTTTGACGCCGCAGTCCAGCAGATACTGCTGCAGAGCGTCCCTTCGGGAACACAGCACGGCAAAGATATGATAAACGTGAGCGCAGTTGGCCCTTGTTTCCGGGAGATAGACCAGCGGATTGCTGATTTCATTGAGGTATCTGGAAGCAATACGCTGCCGATAGGCGTTACCCTCTTCCAAATGCTTGAGGCCTACCTGAAGGAGCGCTGCCTGAACCTCGTCCAGACGGGAGTTAATGCCCTCCAGCTCGTTGACGTACTTGACGCCGCTGCCGTAGTTGCGGAGCTTCCGGAGTCTGTCCGCCAGGACGGGATCGTCCGTCACCACCGCACCGGAATCCCCCAAGGCGCCCAGGGGCTTCGTCGGGTAAAAGCTGAAGCAGCCGATGGTTCCAAAGGTTCCGGTGCGTTGTCCGTTCTGTGCTGCTCCGTGAGACTGGGCGCAGTCTTCGATGACATACAGCCCGTGTTTTTCTGCAATGGCGCAAATCGATTCCATGTCGCAGCTCTGTCCATAGAGATGGACGGGCAAAACGGCTTTTGTCCGAGGGGTGATGGCAGCTTCGATTTTGCTTGCGTCCAGACCGTGATATTGATCCGGCTCCACGAAGACCGGCGTCGCGCCGTTTTCGGTAACGCCCAGGATGCTGGCAATATAGGTATTTGCCGGGACGATGACTTCATCACCAGGGCCGATATTTAGTGCCCGTACGGCAAGAGTCAGGGCGTCCAAGCCGGAATTCAAGCCGATGCAATACTTTACTTCGAGATAGGCCGCAAACTGCGTCTCAAAGGCCTCCAGCTCCCTGCCCAGGATATACCAACCGGACCGCAGTGCCCGCAGGGCCGCGGCCTCATATTCCCCGGCAAACAGCTCGTATTGCCGCTGAAGCTTCACAGATTCAACCATATCATTCCTCGCAGACCGCCCTTTGGAAGGCGTCGTAGTCCCGGATGTACTCGTTCGGATCGTAGACCTCACTGGCGATGCAGAGCAGGATGCTGTCCGGGGAGAAATCGTACATATCCTTCCAGACCATTTTCGGGATATAGAGGCCCATGTTCGGTCTGTTCAGCGCAAAGACGCGCTCGTCTCCCTTTCCGTCCCGGGTCCTGACCCTGCAGCTTCCCGCCACGTTCACGAGAACGAACTCACTCCGGCGGTTTGCGTGCTGCCCGCGGACTACCTTGGAGTCGGTCCCGTAGATATAGAAGATCCGCTTGATCTCGAACGGAACGTCCTTGTTCCCTTCTGCGACGACCAGCCAGCCGCGATCGTCGCCGCGCTGGGGAAAGTTGAGCAAGAAGGGTCCCATCTTAAAGCTCCTTTCCGCACTCGTTGAGCATGTGTC
>CAMVIC010000180.1 GCA_947167435.1 uncultured Clostridia bacterium
CGGGTGCACTGATTCCCGGGGGAGAACTTGGTGCCGGAGGTACCCATGGCAATTCCCTCCTCCCAAGCCCAGAGGATCGCATTGTAGCTGTAGCTCGTCTTGCTGACGTCGGAGAACGGATTGTTGGCAGTCGTCGGCATCGGCTTGCCCTGTGCCCGCCAGAGGAAGGTCACGATCTGCTCCCGGGTGCAGATGCCGTAGGGATTGAAGGTCGTGGACGAGGCCCCTGTGGTAATGCCCTGTTCTACGGCCCAGAGGATGGCCTTATAGGAGTAGGAGCCGGAGTTGACGTCTTTGAAGGGATTTACGTTGGAAGTGGGATTCGGGCAGTTGTTGGCCCGCCAGAGGAAGGTCACCGCCTGCTCGCGGGTGCATACGCCGTAGGGGTTGAAGTGGGTTTTGTCCTTGCCTGTGGTGATGACGGGATCGTGCTCGATCGCCCACAGAACAGGCTCGTAGAAGTAGTCCCATGCGCCAACGTCCACAAAGGGCGTCTTTCGGACAAAGCTCGCACGGATCCTCACGTTTTTGTTCAGATTGAAGGTGTAGGCCGGGGATTTGCTCAGCATCTCATAGGTGTCCGCGTTATACCAGCTCTTGAACAGGTGGTCGGCGTCCGCCTTTGCCTCCAGGGTCGTGCGGCCTTCCTCCAGATTCAGATCCAGGGTGGAAACCCATTTGGGGTTGCTCTCCCGGGTGGTGCGGACCTTGCCGCCCCCATAGGGGACCTCGGCCACCAGGTCGTACGTGTTGGGGATCGTCACCTTCACCATGGCTTCGATATGGTTGTCGTAACCGGAGGCGCAGGGTCTCAAGGACCCGGCCATGCCGACGTTCAAGCCCCTGAGGTTCAGGTTCAGGGTGCCGGCAGAAATCTTGTAGGGGCAGTAGTAACCGCCGATGGTGAGCAGGGCGTAGTAGGTCTTTCCGGCCTTCAGCGTACCCTGGTAGCTGGTGCCGGAGGGGGTCGGTTCCGTGAACCAGCCTGTGACGGACATCTCCAGGCCGGGCGTCAGGCTGACCACCGAAGGCTTATAGCTGGCGGCGCTCTGCCCGGCCTTCGGCGTCTCGAGATAGGCGGAGGCCTGGGTCAGAGAATCGCCTTCCGGAATCTTGACGGAGTAGTAGACGACAAAGGAGTATTCGTTGACCTTTACGGTCTTGATCAGGTTTGCGCCGTACAGATTCACCTGCGGCAGGTCCCGGGCAACGGGGGTGTAGACGGTTGCCCAGCTATAGAGGGTCCAGCCCTTCTGGAAGGGACCGACGTAGATCAGATCGCCCTGTCCGAAATCATAGGTCAGTCCGAAATAGAAGTTTTCCGTCTCAACGCTGTAATTCGCTCTGGACGGGACACGGATCTGCGCCTTGCCCACGTCCTCGGTCAGGCAGTTCGCAGGCAGCTCCAGATACAGATCCACGGAGTCCACGCAGCGACTCCAATGAGCGTACAGGGTCATGGACTCGGTAACGGTATCGCCCGTATAGCTGAATGCGTTATAGGAATAGGGCTCGCAGAGAGGATCCTCGGCCCACATGACGAAGGCCGCGTAGTCCTGATCAGGCGGGGTCAGTTCGCTGACGTCGGCAACCGCGTCTGCGATGACGCCGCCGGTCGGCACCTTGATCGGGTCGTGGGCCGGCCCAAAGCCGCAGGTGTCAAAGGTCACGGTGCAGGTTCCCAAAGCGGCCCGGAAGAAAACGGTACAGTAGGCCGAGCCGTCGTCGCTCAGTTGGATATCTTCCGGAGACCGGCCGTTCAGATACACCGCGGAGCTTGCGGTAAAGGCATGTTCCGCATCCTTCGGAACCAGATGCACCTGGCAGGCGTACAGTCTGCCGGCAACGTAGGTCATGTTCTGCAGGAAGGATCCCACCGGCTCTCCGTTGTTGCAGTTAAAGAAATGGACGTAGTCCACAGTAAAGTCCGTACTGCCAACCACTACGCTCTCCATATTGGGAGCCTGGCCGCCAATGGGGAAATGGACGAACACTCTGGCCTCCATAATGGGGGAAACGGAGCCGCCGGCGACGACGCGCACCGGCAGGAATCCCGCCAGCAGGACAAGGATCAAAAGCAGGGATAAGACTCGTGTGACGTTCTTTTTCATGTCAGATTCTCTCCTTTCTGTTCGGCTGTTCTGTTTTTGTGCTCTCGGTCGTGTTTTTCGGCTTCGTCAGCTAACCGACTTCCTTGTGGAAGGCCTTCCGGGGTCTCAACCTCCCTGTTTCTATCATACCACAGGTTTTTCAGAAATCAATATCATGTTTTCCGTTTGAAAAAACTGCGGCAGAAATATTTCCAAATCCGGGTTGACTTCCGAAAGACTTGTGCTACAATAGGTTCGTAAAATGGAAATTTGTTTGGCTTTGTTTCCGAAGCCCCAGCTCGCGGCGGTCTGCTCCGGCTGATTCGTTGATCCGGCGGACTGCGGCGGAATACTCGATCAATTCAACTTCCGAAGGCGGATCGCCTATCATTGGAAAGAGGTATGAAAACTATGAGCAAACGCATCGTCATCGCTCTGGGCGGCAACGCTCTGGGCAAAACTCCCTACGAACAGTTGAAGCTGGTCGTAGAGACCGCCAAGCCCATCGTCGATCTGATCGAGCAGGGTAACCAGGTCATCATCGCCCACGGCAACGGCCCGCAGGTCGGTATGATCAACCTCGGCATGAGCACGGCTGCTGAAGCCGGCGCCATCAAGTCCGACATGCCGTTCCCAGAGTGCGGCGCGATGAGCCAGGGCTACATCGGCTACCACCTGCAGAATGCGATCGGCAACGAGCTGGCTGCCCGCGGCATTCAGAAGGACGTTGCCACCGTCGTGACGCAGGTTCTGGTGGAGGAAGACGATCCCGCCTTCCAGCATCCGACCAAGCCGATCGGCGCGTTCTACGATAAAGAGACTGCTGACAAGATCGTGGCTGAGAAGGGTTATACCTTCGTAGAGGATGCGGGTCGCGGCTATCGCCGCGTCGTTCCCTCCCCCAAGCCCGTGGACGTGATTGAAAAGAACATGGTCAACGCGCTGGTGGAGCAGGGCTTCGTCGTGATCACCGTCGGCGGCGGCGGCATCCCCGTCGTCCGCAAGGACGGCAAGCTGATCGGCACGCCCGCCGTCATCGACAAGGACTTCGCCTCCGCCAAGCTGGCTGAGCTGGTTCACGCGGACGCTCTGGTGATCCTGACGGCAGTGGATCGGGTGGCCATCAACTGGGGCAAGCCAGATCAGAAGTCTCTGGACAGCATGACCGTAGCCGAGGCGGAGCGCTACTGCGAGGAGGGCCATTTCGCCCCCGGCTCCATGCTCCCCAAGGTCAAGGCAGCCATTTCCTTCGCCAAGACCGGCGGCGAGGCCATCATCGCCTCCCTGGAGAACGCCGGCAAGGCCGTCCGCGGCGAAAGCGGCACGGTGGTACGGAAGTAAAAAGCACCGGGGCCGGCAACGGCCCCGGGCTTTTTACAGTTTAGAATTGAAAGTTGAGAATTGAGAATTTCACGTCCCTTCGTAGGGGCGGATGCCCACATCCGCCCTTGGCGCATGGCTCGTAGGGACGGCACAGCTATGCATAAGTTCCGGCAGCCAAACACGCTGCGCTTTCGCTTGCGTCTTTGGGCCGTCACTTATCTGCCGTCCGCGTACCCCCCCGCGTAGGGGGCGGCGTCCCGACGCCCCGGGCTTTTTACAGTTTAGAATTGAAAGTTGAGAATTGAAAATTTTGCGCCTGTCAACCGATCGCCCTTTGGCTCGTGGCTCGGAGCACCCGTAGGGGGTGTTTCGCCGCATTTCGTAACTTTCAACTTTCAATTTTCAACTTTCAACTGCATTGCAACCGTCAGTTGCGGGATTTCCAAGGCAAATTGGTGGTCTGCAACCGGGTTTTCGGCTATGATTGGGCCAACAAAATCCCTGACCCGATCTGTAGGGACGGCACTTTGCCGTCCGCGGTGAGCGGGCACGGAAAGGAGAAATCAACATGATACTCGCAGACAAACTCATCGACCTGCGCAAAAAGAACGGCTGGTCCCAGGAGGACCTGGCCGACAAGCTGGAGGTCAGCCGCCAGTCCGTCTCCAAATGGGAAAGCGCCCAATCCGTTCCCGACATGAACCGCATCCTGAAGCTCTCGGAAATCTTCGGCGTCTCCACCGACTACTTATTGAAGGACGAGCTGGGCCCCGAGGCCATCGGCGGCGAGACCCTTCCCACCCCGGATACCGACCTGCCCGTGCGGCAGGTGTCCATGGAGGAGGCCGCGGATTTCCTGAACTACCGGAGCCTCGCCGCCAAGCGCATCGCCCTGGGCGTGATGCTCTGCGTCCTCTCCCCCATTCTGCTGATCGTGCTGGGGGGCGCCATGGATGCCGGGAAGGTGGCCCTGACCGAGGCCCAGGTGGGAGGCATCGGCCTGGTGACTCTCATCCTGCTGGTGGGCTGCGCCGTAGCCCTCTTTGTCACCACCGGCCTGAA
>CAMVIC010000181.1 GCA_947167435.1 uncultured Clostridia bacterium
TGCCGTCCTCCACGATGCCGATGATGCCGCAGCCCTTTTCCTGCAGACGGGTGTTGATCTCCGCCAGCTCGTCCAGCTCCTGCACGCAGTAGTGGCACCAGGTGCCCCAGTAGTTGATCATGGTGACTTCGTTTTCCCCGAAGAGCGCCTCGCTGGTAACGGTGTTGCCGTCCAGATCAGTGGTTTCAAAGGAGACCACCTGCCCCACCATGGCCGCCTCCGGGTCTGCGGGTGCGTAGAATTCAGCCTGGGTGAGCAGCTGCTCGAAGACCGCCTGCGTCGCGAGAAAGCTTTCTGCCCACTCATCCCCGATGCTGTCGCGGAGCTCCTCCACGTCTGTGGGATAATAATAGAAGTTGAAGCCGTCCGCGCTGGCGACGGGTATCAGACTGTCCGCGCTGATGCCGGCGTCGGGAGCGAGGGCCGCCACCAGCTCTTCCGCCGTGGCGTCGGAGACAAGCACCTCGCAGAGCGTGGTCTGGGCATTCTGGAGAAACGAAATGTCCTCCTGGGTAAGACCGGTCTCTTCCTTGCTCTCAAGGGCCAGCAGGTCGTCTTCCGTCATGGTAAAGTAGATGACGGGCATGTAATACACGTCCGGCATGCGCATGATCACGCCGTAGGGGCTGTACATGACAACGCCCTTGCAGTCGTCTATGGCTTCGGAGTTGTGCAGGGTAATACCGATCTCCTTAAGCTCCGTCACCTCGTCCGCTGAGGCGGCAGCGCAGGTGGATACCAGAAGCAGGAGTGCCAGAAGGATGCTGATGGTTCTTTTCATGGTTTCGTTCCTTTCCATTTATCTGTATTTTGGTTTGCGCTTTTTCATTATGAAGCCGGCAATAAAATCTGTTTTCACGGAGCCTGCTCGTCCTGCACGCCCGAAACAGAATCACCGGCAGAAGTAAACGGGGAAAACCCGCCCGTCTCCTCCGTAGGGGGCTGCGTGCCCGGCGCTTCCGTGCCGGGTTCACCGCGCAGGTTCTGAATCGCAAAAACAAGGATGCCGATGGCGAACATGACGGCAACCAGGATTCCGAAGACCTTGAAGAAGCCTTTTTGAATCTCCCGGTCCGCGGCCCGCTGTTCCCGCCGCTCCTCCCGGCGCACCGCTCTGCTTTTCGCTCATCTGGGTGCCCAGGAAACCGAAAAAGGACTCTGCCGCGCCCTTGGTATGAATGTTGACCGTGTCCGCGCGTTCGATCCTGGCGTTCTGGACCGTATAGTTCTGAATGGCCTTTTCCACGATAAAGGGGGTACCGCAGTACTTGCAGACTGCGGCCTCCTGACCGGGGTCCACCTCCAGCCGCCCCCCGCACTGGGTGCAGACGGCCGGTACCAGCCGGGTGCTCTGTTCTTCCGAGGTACTCACGTTCTCTTGATGCTTCCTTCAATTCGAATCGGGGAAACGCTGAATCAATCCCTGCACGCGGGGATTGATTCAGCGCTTCCTCAGGCTGCAGCGTCCAGGACGGCGGGACCGGTTTTTTCCACCGCGTCGCCGTAAATGGTGAGAAACTCATCCCGCATGGAGACGGTCTCAAATCCCAGAGCCGCACATTCGGCGGCAAAATCCGCCGCGACGGTCAGATCCCCGTAGTCCCGCTCCGTGTCGTCGCACAGCAGCATATAGGCCTTGCCGCCGTTTTGCAGGGCGTACTGCCCCATGGCAAAGTCGCCGGAGCTGTTGCCGAAGACCAGAATCGGCGGAATGCCGATCTCGTTGACAACGCTGACCACCTTGTTCATTCTCAGGTTCTTGAAGACCAGATTGCCCTCCAGCAGCACCGAATCCTCCGGCGCAAGGGTGTAGCTTCGCCCGGCGGCGTCACCCTGGCCGGTGGCGGTCAGCGAGAAGCCGCTGCCGATGACGCGGTAGGGCGGAATCCACTCATCCAGCCTTTCGGACACCAGCTCCCGCAGGAAGAGGCGCTCCGTTCCGCTGCAGATATAGACCTGAAAATCCCGCTCCGCCAGCCACTTCACCAGCTCCACCATGGGCTCGAAATAGCGCTGGCCGAAGGTCATGCCCGTAAAGCCGGGGACAGGCTGCTGAAGAAAGTCGTGCACATAGTCCCGGTATTCCTCCACGGTGAAGCCCGCGAAGGACTCCGCCGCCATCTGGGCAGTGGAGCGGGGCGAATCCGGCAGAGGCTCGAAATTCACGATGGCCTCCTCCAGGTCTCTGGCAAAGGCCGCGTCCTGAGCATTGGGCACCGCGCTTTCATCCTGCAGCAGACGCCGGAGCAGCATGCACTGGTCGCTGTAGGTGGGATAGCGCTCGCCCACCAGGGTGCCGTCCGAATCAAAGAGGACGATCCGCTTCTCCGGCGGCACATAGTCCGGGGAGCCCTCATCGGTGACGGCGGACACATAGGCGATCAGGGAGGCCAGAGCGGGGGAGTCCTCCGCCCAGCCGGGAATCAGCGGCAGGCTGCGCTTTTCCATCGCGTCAAAGCGCCCGGCGAGGCGGACGCCCGCCAGGGGGCAGGCTTCGATCTGTCCGTCGGTGACGCCCGAGGGATTCTCCACCTCCACCACGTAGTGATAGCTGCCCAGCCGGCTCCCCTCCGGCCGGTCGTGTACGGCCACGACGGAAAGTCCCGCGCTCCGCGCAGCGGCAAGCAGCTCGCTCAGTCCGTTCGCGTCGCCGCTTGCCACAAATACGGCCCGTGTCCCGCCCGGTACTGCCTGCCGGGAGAGCACATAGAAGCGGGTTTTGTTAGCGGTGCTGATCTGCACGTTCTCCGCCAGCACCTCCAGCCCGTAAAGGGGGGCGGCCCCCGGGGCAGCCACGGCGGCGACGGACGCGTCACCGGTCTCTGCCACGTAGCTTGCGGCGGCGGCCGTGCTGGCCATCTCCAGGGCGGCGGCGTCCGGCAGGTTCTCCGCCCGCCACTGGGCGCTCTGGGTCAGACCCTGGGCGTGGGAGCAGACGGTGCGGATATCCGCCAGCGACGCGCCTGGCAGACCCATCAGGGTCTGGCTGATAGGCAGCAGCACCTCGCCCACAATGCAGCTGTCCTCAGCGGCGATGAGCGCGTCCACATAGTTGACTACGGCGCCGCCCAGGGTGTTTTCCTGGGGGATCACCGCATAGTCCGCTTCTCCGCTCAGCAGATCGGCGATGGCGTCGTTTACGGTCTCTCTGGGATTCAGCTCTGCGCCGTCACCGAAGAAGAATCGGGCGGCCTCCTCCGTATAGGTTCCCCGGGGCCCCAGGTAGCTGACCTGCGCCTGCGCGTCGGCACAGGCCGCCGCGGGGCACAGAAGACAGAGAAGGAGCGAGAGAACCAGGAGCCGGGCGGTGAAAAAAACACCGCGGAAATGGACGAAAGTCATATGCTTTACCTCCTGTTGTGCGGGGGCATGGCTGCGAGGCTCAGACCTGGTCCCGCAGCTTCAGATAAAGGGCGGCCTGGGTGCTCTCCATGTAGGGCTCGGCATAGAAGATCAGGCCCAGCCCCAGCGTCAGGATGCCCAGAAGAATCCAGCCCAGGAAGGACAGGTCCAGCTTGAAGGCCTGCCACTTGTGCCCGTCCATCATCCGGCGGGAGAGGGTGATTACTTCATTTGCCGACATCTCCGGGTGTTCCGCCAGAATATAGGGCACCATCCGGTAGGAGTAGCCTTTGATCAGGCCGGGAATGATGAACAGCATCGTCCACAGCGTCAGGTACAGATCCCGCATAAACAGAACGGCAAAATTGTGCCCGTAGTTCTGAAAGCCGCGCTTGATGGTGGCGGTGGGGGCAGGGCAGGAGCGGGTGTTCTCGGTGAAGAAGCTCACGCCGCCCAGCTCCAGGGGGTTGGCCAGAAAAATCTTGAACAGAAGGCAGATGCCGATGAACAGCGCAGACGCGGACAGAAGGGCGATGATCACCGCCGGGTCTGCCCCCTGCAGCGCCTGCTGAAAATCGCTGGGCTGGGGGTCGGTAGTCCTGCTGGACGCGGCGGCGGAGCCTGTAAACAGGCTCATCAGAAAGGCGGCCAGAACGCAGGGCCAGTAATTGCCCTTGAAGGCTGCCTTGCCTTTTTCTTTCATTTCGTGAATGGTCCACATGTTGATTTCCTCCTATTCTTTTTCTTCTTCTTTTCTTCCTCTGTATTCCAGGCAGAGCATGGTCAGGTCGTCGAATTGATCGGCGTCGCCGGTAAAGGCCTCCACGTCCGCCTGGATTCCCTCCAGCAGCAGCCGGGGGCTGGAATCCGCGATGCGGTTGAGGGCGGCCTCCAGCCGCTCCATTCCGTAAAACTCGCCTGCGGCGTTGTTGGCCTCCGGCACGCCGTCGGTGTATACGAAGACAGCGTCTCCGGGCTGCATCTGAATCTCATAATCCCGATAGGCGGATGTGGTCAGCGACCCCCCCACCATGCCGTGCTTGTCCTTGAATACGCGGAAAACGCCGTCCGCAC
>CAMVIC010000182.1 GCA_947167435.1 uncultured Clostridia bacterium
GCTGCGGCGCCGCAGTTTTCAGTTTTTAGTTCTTAGTTTTCAGGAGACGGGGGACGGACCCCTCCGCCCTTCGGGCGCCTCCCCTTGCAGGGGAGGCAAGAGGACGGCGGGCGCTTCGTGAAGCGCCCCTACGAGAAGGGAGAATGCATGACCACGATCAAGGTGAACATGGACAAGATGACGGTCCGGCTGCAGGGACACGCGGGCGCAGGCGAGAAGGGACAAGACCTGGTGTGCGCGGGGATCACCGCGCTGACCAACGCCATGCTTGCCAGAGCGGGAGAGTTTGACGGCCGGGTGCGGATCGGCACGGAGGCAGAGGTGGAGATCTGTTTTCCGGAGATGGCGACGGCGCAGAGAATGCTGGAGGCGGGAGCGCCGGAGAGCCTTGCCGGGGAGATGGAGGCGGCGCGGGCTTGCCGGAGCATGATATGGACGGTGACGGAGGGCTGGCTGGCGCTGGCGGAGCAGTACCCGGAGCATGTCCGGGTGGAGATTGGAGGATTGAGCGATGGCATTTGAGAAAGACGCGGGCCTGGCCGGCAGAAAGCCGGCCGTAATCGACCCGGCAACGATCGACGCGCAGGCCGGGTATGATCCGGGCGCACCGGCACCGGGAACCTATATCCCCTCGGACGTGGTACCGTCGGCCCCGACGGAGCCGGCGCCGCCGAAGACGCCGCCCGCAGCGCCGCCCACGGAGCCTGCACCGGCGGCCACGCGGCCTGCGGGACACGGCGGGACCATCACCGGGGAGGCGATGCCCATGGAGATCGAGATCCCGGGGACGGGCAGCAGCGGGCAGACCACGGCGAGCAGACAGCTGGCGGAGGTGCCGTCCCTTGAGGATCAGGAGGCTGCCACAAGGGGCATCTATGAGCGGACCATGGCGGCGCTGAACGAGGCGGGACTGAATCCGCCCAGCTATGTGGGCCGCTATGACGACCAGATCAACGAGATTTACAACCAGATCACGGGCCGGGGCAACTTCACCTATGACCTGGATGCGGACGCGCTGTATCAGCAGTACCGGGACCAGTACGTCAACCAGGGGCGCATGGCCATGCGGGACAGCATGGGGCAGGCCTCCGCCCTCACCGGCGGCTACGGAAGCACCTACGGCCAGGCGGTGGGGCAGCAGCAGTACGACGCGTACCTGCAGCAGCTGAACGAGCGGGTGCCGGAGCTGTACGACCGGGCATATCAGCAGTATCAGGACCAGGGAGACCGGCTGCTGCGGGAGTATCAGATGCTGCTGGACAAGGACAGCACCGACTACAACCGCTATGTGGACGACTACAACCGTTTCCTGACCGAGCGCAGCTATGCCGACAGCCTGGAGGAGCGGGAGTATCAGCGGCAGCAGGACGCGCTGAACAAGCTGAACGGCCTGATCCAGATCGGCTATTCCGCCACGGAGGACGAGATCCAGGCGGCGGGACTGACCAGGGCCCAGTACAACGCCATGAAGAAGTATTACGACAGCCTGCGGGCCGCCCAGCAGGCCGCCGCGGCCGGCGGCGGGGCAGCGGACAACGGGTATGAGACGTATCCGAAGCTGAGCGGAGCTGGGTTGAGGCGTTCCGAAGTGCTGGCAGCTCAGCAGGCTCTAATCGATAAAGGCTATAACATCAAGCTGGACGGCGTTTGGGGGCCGAAAACAGAGGAAGCCTATCAAAAAGAAAAGGAAAAGGCACAGTAAGAAAGCGGGCGGGGCAAGACCCCGCCCCTGCAGCATATCGGGACAATGCGGAAGGAGACGGGCATGAGCAAATTTGAGCGGATCATGAACAACATCAACGGGGGCGGGAGTTCCAGCAGCTCCAGCAGTTCCAGCAGCGAGAAAACCTATGGGGCCTCAAACGGCGGGAGCCAGAGCGAGGAACCGAGGAGCGCGTTTGAAATCATCATGGGCAACATTACCGGGAACAGATCGAATACTTCCCGGCAGACGGGGCCGCGGGTGGTGGGGAACGACTACAGCGGACGCTATGTGACGGGGCTGGACTTCGGCACGCTGAGCGGCCTTGCGGGGCAGAACCCGGAGACGGGCGGGACGCGGAAGGACTGGTTCAGCGATTATACGGCGCGGCTTGCGGCCATGGGCCTTGGCGTGGGGGCCGTGGACACCACAGCGAGGAAGAAGGACGAGGACGAGGAGGACGAATGGAGCTGGGAGGAGAGCAGCCTGCCCGGCGACGGGACGTCGAGGACGCCGTCCCCTACAGGGGAAGACATTGAGGGCGTGACAGCCGGCGGGACGCAGACGGCGGCGCCGGTGCTGCCGGGCTTTTACCGGCCGGCGGAGGAGGGCTGGGGCGGCATGCCGGGGCCCTTCGGCACGGATGCCGGACGGGGCGGACTGGACTACGTTCTGCAGGGCATCGAGGACTTCGGAAGCAAGGAGGCCTGGGAGGCCTATCAGGACTATTCCCTGGACATGGCAAACGCCCGGGTGGGCGGCATGAGCATGGAGGAATGGGCGGAGCAGAACGCGGCAGCGGCGGACGCGGCCTATGAGCGGCAGCAGGCTGGGAGCAGGGCCTGAACGCGGAGGAGAAGGCAATCGCCGATACGCTGACCGATCTGCTCTGGGACGATACGGAGCTGACGGACGAGGAAGGACATCTGACCGAACACGGCTGGGAGAAGGCACAGGAGTTTGGCCTGATCACGGCAGAGGAGTGGCAGGAGTATCAGGCGGCCCAGGAGACCCGGAACGCTGCGGCGGCGCCGGTGCGTGAGGAGGCGGCGGCAGCCCAGGAGGACTATACCCGGGCGTATCTGTATGAGCAGTTCTCCGGGGCCCAGCGGTACAGCGACCTGTATGTGCGGGCGACGGATCCGGAGGACACGGAGTTTGCTGCGGCGGCCACCGCGGGCATGAACGCCTACAGCCAGGACCTGATGGACCGGCAGGAAAAGGTTGAGGGCTGGATGGAGGAGTCGTGGTCTGAGGCGGCGAACAGAGAGGACGCAAGCAGCTTCTACGAACGGAACCGGCTGGACTATGACGAGAACGGGCCAACGGAGGAGTGGACCCAGGAGCAGCAGGAGATCTTCGGCTATCTGTACGGACAGGAGGGAGAGGACGCCAAGGAGAAAGCCTTCGCCTTTGCGCGCAGCGTGAACAATTCCATTGCCCACCAGAAGAAGAACGCGGAGCTGCAGGAGTATCAGGACTGGGGCAACACCAGCGCCTGGGGCGGCGCTGCGGGCAGCATCGCAAGCGTGCTGGGCATGCCCATCGCGGGGGTATACTTCCTGCTGGACGCCGCGGAGTACGCGGAGAAGGGCTACGTCACGGAGCGGGATTACGCCAACGGCTTTGAGGCGGCCAACGCCATCGCGGGCGGATCCGCCGAGGCATTGAACGACCTGGGCACCATCCGCTTCTTCGGCAAGGACCGGGGCCTGGGCGACCTGTACCAGATCGGCAACAGCACCCTGCAGAGCCTGGGCTGGGGCCATGTGCTGGGCGCGGCGATGACGGCCATCATGATGGGCGGCGGCGCGGCGGAGAGCGGCTATGACGAGGCACTGGCCCGGACGGGAGACTATGGCCAGGCGCTGCTGTATGCCGCCTTCTGCTGGGCGGCGGAGACCGGGAGCGAGTATCTGCCGCTGGATCACCTGCTGAAGACCGGCGCGCCGAAGAACATCGGGGAGTTCCTGAAGAACACGGGGATTCAGGGCATGTTCGAGGGCGCGGAGGGCCTGTTCAGCTCCTTCATGGGCTTTGCCGCGGACGAGTGGGTCAACGGACGGCAGAGCGAATACAACCAGAAGGTGACGGAGTACGGCCTGACCATGAGCCCGGAGCAGGCGGAACAGCAAGCCTCCAAGGAGACCATGGAGGACATGGCCTGGGACTTTGTGAGCGAGGCCGTGGGCGGCATCTTCGGCGCCGGCGGGCAGCAGGCGGTCCAGGGCGTGAGCACCGTGGACAGCGAGACGGCGGAGACCCTTTTCAACGAGGCGGCGATGCTGCCGGAGGACAGCGCGGCCTATCAGATGGCGCAGGGGTATCAGAACAGCGGGAAGGCGCTGCGGGGCTTCGGCGCGGCAAAGCTGGACGCGGCCATCACCGAGGCGGACCAGGAGACCATGAACGCGGCGGTGGAGGAACGGCTGACGGAGCTTGGCGAGGGAGAGAATGCCGGGAACCTGGCCAGGCTGATCACCAACGCGGCGCAGGAGATGTGGAGCCTGATCCGGGAGGCCACCAGCGACCGGGCGGCGGACAAGGCCGTCGAGGACTTCAAGAGCGGAAAGCTGCTGGGGCCTGACGGACAGAGAATTCTGGGCGAGAGCAAGTACGGCCGGCGGGTGCTGGAGGAGATGAGCCCGGACAACATCCTCAACGAGACCCACAGCAGCGCCTGGGCCGAGAACATGGGCACGGTGCGTCTGG
>CAMVIC010000183.1 GCA_947167435.1 uncultured Clostridia bacterium
CGGGCTATTAGCCCGCCTGTTTGCCGGACGCACCCTACTGTAGCGCGGGCTATTATCCCGCCTGTTTGCCCGACGCACCCTACTGTAGCGCGGGCTATTAGCCCGCCTGTTTGCCGGACGCACCCTACTGTAGCGCGGGCTATTATCCCGCCTGTTTGCCCGACGCACCCTACTGTAGCGCGGGCTATTAGCCCGCCTGTTTGCCCGACGCACCCTACTGTAGCGCGGGCTATTAGCCCGCCTGTCATTCTGAGCGCCCGAAAGGACTTGCTTCGCGGCGTAGCGAAGAATCCACATCCCCGTCCCCCAATTATGCACTATGCATTATGCATTATGCATTTGAAACAGCAGGAGGTTCCATGACACGCACCGTAAAGGCAGTTTTTCCACCGAAGCGACCGGGGACAAAGGCAACGCTGATCTTTGACGACGGATCGACGCTGAAAATCGTGCCTCAGGTGCTTGCGGAACGCGGACTGGTCCCCGGAATGGAATTGTCCGAAACGGAATACGCCGCCCTGTTGGCAGCCAACTCCGCCGCCTCCGCCAAGCAGCGGGCCGTGCGGATCATTTCCGCCGCGGCGGTCTCCAAAAAGGACCTGGAGCAGCGCCTGACCCAAAAAGGGGAGGATCCCCGGGACGCCCGGGACGCCGTGCGCTGGCTGGAGGAGCTGAAGCTGCTGGACGACGCTGAAACCGCCCGCCAGATCGTCAGCCGCGGCGTGAGCCGGGGCTACGGCCCGGAGCGGATCAAGCAGATGCTCTACGCCAAGCGCATCCCAAAGCAGTACTGGGACGAGGCCCTCTCCGCCGTGCCGGATATGTCCGACGCGCTGACGGACTTCCTCCGCAAGCGCCTGGGGGAGAGCCCCGACGAGAAGACCCTCCGCAGCGCCGCCCAAGCCGCCATCCGCCGGGGCTATTCCTGGAGCGAGGTGCGGGAGGCGCTGGAACGCCTGCGCGGGGAATGAAGTATCTGCTGACGCAGATATGAAGTATGCTTTGCATATGGAGTATGCTTCGCACATGAAGTATGCATCGCACATGAAGTATGCTTCGCACATGAAGACGCTTCGCTTATGAAGTACGGCTGCGCCGTATGGTTACAGCAGAGAGCCTTCCCGTTATGTCGATATTGCCACAGGCAATCCTTCATATCCGCGCCAGCGGCTACTTCATATTCCGCAGGAATACTTCATATCGCCCCAAGTCGATACTTCATGTTCCGAAAGGGACACTTCATATCGCCAATAGGCGATACTTCATCAACAATATGCAGGAGAATAATATGAAGAACACCGTATCGTTCATCTCCCTCGGCTGCGCCAAGAACCAGGTGGACTGCGAGCAGATGATGTATCTGATGGCCCAGGCGGGCTTTGAGATCCGCCCGGAGCCGGAGAACGTGGATCTGGTGATCGTCAACACCTGCGGCTTCATTGACGCCGCCAAGAGTGAGGCCATCGACAATATCATTGCCATGGGGCAGAAGAAGGCCCAGGGCCTGGTGGGGAAGATCCTCGTCACCGGCTGCCTGGCCCAGCGCTACCGGCAGGAAGTCCTGACGGAGCTGCCCGAGGTGGACGGCCTGCTGGGTACCGGCAGCTACTACGACGTGGTCTCCGCCGCCCAACAGGTGCTGGCGGGAAGGCGGGTCACGGAGTTCGGCTCCATCCACAGCCCCGTGGAGGAGACGGGCCGCGTTCTGACCACCCCCGGCTGGTATTCCTATCTGAAAATTGCCGAGGGCTGCGACAACCACTGCGCCTTCTGCGTGATCCCCAAGCTCCGGGGCAAGTTCCGCAGCCGGAAGCTGGAGGACGTGGTGGCCGAGGCCGAGGAGCTGGTTCGGGGCGGCACCAAGGAGCTGATCGTGGTGGCCCAGGATACCTCCCGCTACGGCATCGACCTCTACGGGGAGCGGAAGCTGCCGGAGCTGCTGCGGCGGCTGTGCCGCATCGAGGGGGCTCACTGGATCCGGGTTCACTACACCTACCCCGACGAGATCACCGACGAGCTGATCGACACCGTGGCCTCCGAGCCCAAGATCGTCAAGTATCTGGACATTCCCATCCAGCACGTCAACGACGGCATCCTCCAGCGCATGAACCGCCGGGGCGATCGGGCCTATCTGGAGGAGCTCTTTGCCAAGCTCCGGGGTCGCATCCCCGGCCTGGTGCTGCGCACCAGCCTCATCACCGGCCTGCCCGGGGAAGGGGAGGCGGAGTTCGAGGAGCTCTGCGACTTCCTCCGCCGCTGGAAGCTGGAACGGGTGGGGGCCTTTGCCTTCTCCCCGGAGGAGGGGACGCCTGCGGCCAAGATGGACTACCCCGACCCGGAGATCGCCCAGCGCCGGGCGGACTACATCGCCGAGCTCCAGTCCGAGGTGCTGGACGCGTACAACGCCTCCCGCTTCGATCACACCCTGGAGGTGCTGGTGGAGGATTGGGACGGAAGCTATTACTACGGCAGAAGCTATGCGGACTCCCCGGGGATTGACGGAACGGTTCGCTTTGAATCCGAGGCCGAGCACCGGCCCGGAGAATTTGTACAGGTGCTGATCCTGGGCGCCGAGGACGGCGACCTGATCGGTAGGGAGGAAACGCTATGACGACTGCAAGTAAGATCACCCTGGTCCGGGTGGCTATGATCCCGGCCTTTATGCTGGCCTTTTTGCTGAGCCCCGGCCATACCTGGCTCAAATGGCTGTCCCTGGGCATTTTCATTCTGGCCAGCCTCACCGACTTTGTGGACGGCCAGATCGCCCGGAAGTACAACCAGGTCTCCGACTTCGGCAAGTTCCTGGATCCCCTGGCGGACAAGCTGCTGGTGATTTCGGCCATGTGCATCTTCTGCCAGTGGAATCTCATGCCCGCCTGGGCGCTGATGATCGTCCTGGCGCGGGAGTTCTCCGTGACGGGCCTGCGGCTCATCGCCGTGCAGAAGGGCCGTGTCATCGCCGCCGGCTGGTCCGGCAAGGTGAAGACCTTCTCCACCATGGTGGCCCTGTGCATCTGGATCGCCGCCTACGACTGGATCGTGCTCCACGGTTACGACTGGATCAACTGGGTCATGGTGCTGGTCATCGTCCTGCCCACCATCTACTCCGGCGTGGAGTATTTTGTCAAGAACTGGGACGTGCTGGAGCTTGGGAAGAAATGATGGAAGATTACATTCATCGCGTTCATTACTACGAAACCGACAAAATGGCTGTGGTCCACCACTCCAACTACATCCGCTGGATGGAGGAGGCCCGGGTGGATTACCTGGATCAGATCGGCGCGGGCTTTGCCGCCATGGAGGCCCGGGGGCTCCAATCCCCGGTGGTCAGCGTGGCCTGCAAATATCACCGCCCCACCCGCTTCGACGACCGGGTGCGGATCCGGGTGTCCGTTGAGAAATACAACAGCATCGTGTTGAAGGTGGCCTACGAGATGTACAACGAGACCACCGGCGAGCTGGCCGCCACGGCATCCTCGGAGCACTGCTTCGTCAACGCCGCCGGCCGCCCCATCAGCATCGCCAAGGGCTACCCCGATATTGACGCCGCCCTGAAAAAGCAAGTGTCAGGGGACAAGTGACAAGTAATAAGTAATAAGTAATAAGTAATAAGTAATAGTTCCCCCCCGTAGGGACGGCACCCTGCCGTCCGCGCTCCCCGTAGGGGTATAATAAAACAACAGCACAGACACGCGGTTACGTTGTCTGTGCTGTTATTCATCCGGGGTATAGGCAATGACCTCTGCCGGGGTACAGCCCAACAGATTACAAATATCGTTCAGGGTCGCCATGGTGATATTTCGGTCATGCTTCAAGGCATTCAGAGTTCCTTTGCTGAATCCATAGTCTTTAATCAGCGAATAGGTCGATATATTCTTCCGCTTCATTGTCTCCCATAAGGGTGCATAGCTAATCATAGAACCACCTCTCGGTCAGTTCTATTATAATTTGCATTTTACCGCTTGACGATACCCGAGATATTGGGTATAATTACGGGGAAAAGGAGGAAGGAGAGCAAAAATGGAAAATGAAATCTATCGGAAAATGTATGACCGTTTGTTTAACCGGGTTTCAGACGCAATTACCCTCTTAGAACAGGAAGGAGAGCAGAGGGCAAAGCAAATCTTATTGCGCGGACAGATCGAGGTTGAAGAAATCTACCTTGCATTGGGAGAAAAAGGGGATTGACAGTCCAAATAGAATCTGCTAAAATACCAGCGAAAACAGAATAATCGCGTGGATCGGAAAGAGTACCCGCAGGGAATTGCCCCAGAGAGCCCTCGTCATCGGCTGGAAGCGAGAGCGGCAGGAGGGCGGGGAAGTGCGTCCGGGAGCGATGGGGAGACCCCGTGAGGCCGCGTCAGCGCCAAAGCAACAAAGCAGAGTGGAACCGCGATCATTCGCCTCTGGAT
>CAMVIC010000184.1 GCA_947167435.1 uncultured Clostridia bacterium
CTTAAAACAGATCCTTCCACTCGTCGCTGCCGTCTGAGGAGCGGAACTCTGCGGCGACGCGGCGCTCCGCTTCTTCCTGGCGGCGGCGGGCCTCGGCTTCCCTCCGCTCCCGCAGGTGTCTGCGGCGCAGCCGGCGGTAGTAGACCACCAGGGCAATGTAAGCGGCGGCCAGCACCACGATGACGATCAGGATGGCAATCACCCAGCCGTTGGAGAAGAAGGCACGCAGACGCTGCAGCATATACTGGGTGCGGGCCAGCTGCACCGGGCTGTTGTTGACCAGGCGGATGGCGCCGTAGTCAACGCCATCGATCTTTACGTGGGCCTCGCCCACAACGGTACCAGCCTCCAGCGGGGCGCGCAGCTGCTCCTGATAGGGCACCAGCTCGGTCTCCACCCGGTCGGTGGACAGGTCGTTGGGTACAAGCAGAATCACGTCATGCTGGGGATAGACCGGCACCATTCCGTCCCCCTCCGCCATGTCCACGTGGACGCTGCCGATGGGGTCAGAGCTGGTGAGAACGGTGTTGTAGCCAAAGTTTGCCCAGCACCACTCGTACAGGTTCTTGGAGTCGATAAAGTTGTACAGGTCTTCAATCTGCGCGTTATACCAGCCGTCACAGCCCAGCACGATGCCCAGCACATGCACGCCCTGCCGCTCGGCGGTGGAGATCAGGCAGTAGCCCGCGGCGCGGGTATAGCCGGTTTTGATGCCGGAGGCGTACTCATACAGATACTGGGAACCGTAGTCGGAGAAGGAGCTGATGAGGGCGTTGGAATTGTACATGATCTCGCCGCCGTTGATGGCGGTCATGGAGGGCTGATAGCCCTGGGTGTTGCAGATTTCCATGAACAGGGGATAGTTCATGGCGGCGACGGTGATCTTGTACAGGTCCCGGGCGGTGGTGTAGTGATCCTCTGCCGTAAGGCCGTTGGTGTTGGCAAAGTGGGTGTCGCTGCAGCCCAGCTCCTGAGCCTTGGCGTTCATCCGCTCCACAAAGGCGCTGACGCTGCCGGAGACGTAGCGGCCCAGCACGTTGCAGGCCTCGTTGGCGCTCTTGAGCAGGGCGCAGTACAGCAGTTCCCGCACGGTGGTGGTCACGCCCGGCACGATGCCGGCGGTGCTGCTGTCGTCGGACATGCCGTCCCGGCAGTCGTCCTGGGCGGTGACGGGGTCGTCCAGACCGATCTCCCCGTTGTTGACGGCCTCCAGCACCAGCATCACCGTCATGATCTTGGTGAGACTGGCGGGGGCGCGCCGTTCGTCCGCGTTCTTGTCATAGAGGACGCGCCCGGAATCCAGGTCCACCAACAGGGCGGACTGGGCGTTCAGGTCGGGATCGTCCAGGGCGAAGGCGGCGGGGGCGAAGATCGTAAGAGTCAGGCAAAGCGCCAGAATCAGCGGCAAAATTCTTAATTTTTTCATTTTGGTCTCCCGTTTTTCCAGGAATGGTGCTATAGTGTAAATGGGGAAAGATTAAAACAAATCCATTGCAATGAGCATCGGACGAATGATTCGGAAATCGTTCGCCATCCGATGCCCATTATAAAGTTTCATACGGGGAATTGCAACTTAAAAATCGCCGCTTTTGAGGAATTGCCTATGAAGATTCTGGTCGTGGACGATGAGAAACTGCTGGTTAAAGGAATCAAATTCAATCTGGAGAATGAGGGCTATACCGTGGACGCGGGCTATGACGGCGAGGAAGCGGTGGAGCTTGCCAGAAACGGGAACTATGACCTGATCATACTGGACCTGATGATGCCCCGGAAAGACGGGCTGGAGGCCTGCCAGGAGATCCGCGGCTTTTCCCAGGTGCCGATCATTATGCTCACCGCCCGCAGCGAACGGGCGGACCTGCTCATGGGCTTCGAGTCCGGGGCGGACGACTACATTACCAAGCCCTTCGACATCCTGGAGCTGAAGGCAAGGGTGCGGGCGCTGCTGCGCCGCGCCTCCATCACGCCCCAGGCGGAGAGTCGCGCCTCCGGCGTGCTTCGCCATGGGCACATTGAGCTGGACGAGGAGCGGCGCAGCGCCAGCCGCGCCGGCAAGCAGGTGGAGCTGACCATGAAGGAGTTTGATCTGATTCTCTTCCTGATGAAGAACCCGGGGAAGGTCTATTCCCGGGAGGCGCTGCTGGATCTGGTCTGGGGCTACGGTTATCAGGGGGACACCCGCACCGTGGACGTGCACATCCGCCGCCTGCGGGAGAAGCTGGAGCTGAATCCGGCGCACCCGGAATACATTGTGACCAAGTGGGGAGTGGGCTATTACTTCGCGGACTGAACGGGGAAACGCTGAGCTATGCGCAGTATTCGGATAAAATTTATCGCCTTCATCGCGGCGCTGCTGCTGGTTTTGCTGCTGCTGCTGAACACCTATCCCGTGAGCTCCTCCCGGGACACGGTGTTTGAGGAAAAGCGCAGCTCCATGGGCGGGCAGGCAAGCCTTCTGGCCACCAGTCTGGCGGGCCTGGACCGGCTCAGCCGGGACGGAGTGACCAGCGTGCTGAGCTTTCTGGACTTCGGCGGCTACGACCGGATTCTGGTGACGGACGCCGACGGCGCCGTCGTCTACGACATGGCGGACAGCGACGAGGCGAGCCGGCCGCGGGACGTTTTCACCGCCCTGGACGGGAAGACGGTGTTTCGCTCCGCCTTTACCCGCTCCGCCTTTTCCAGCAGCATGACCGTGCCCATGAGCAGCCGGGGAAGCATCACAGGCGCTGTGTATCTCCACGAGTCCGACACCGAGCGAGCGCGGATCATCGTGAACATGCAAAACCGAATCCGCGTCATCTCCGTCACATTGGGCACCGCGGCGCTGATTATCGTGGTGGTCTATACCGCGGCCATGATGCGGCGGCTGCAGGAGCTGGTCCAATCCATGCACCTGGTGGCGGCCGGAGACTATTCCTACCGGCACGAGGTGAAGGGAACGGATGAGATCGGGCAGCTGGGACAGGAGTTTAACCTGCTGACCCAGCGGCTGGAGGCTACGGAGAAGCAGCGCCGCCGTTTTGTGTCCGACGCCTCCCATGAGCTGAAAACGCCCCTGGCCTCCATACGCCTGCTGTCGGACAGCATCGTGCAAAACGGGGACATGGACGGCGATACCGTGCGGGAATTCGTCTCTGACATCGGCAACGAGGCCAGGCGCCTTCAGAACACCACGGAGAAGCTGCTGCGCCTGAGCCTGGCCGACGACGGGATTCGCTACGTGCCGGTGCCGGTGGACGTGAAGAAGACGGCGCTGGAGGCGCTGGTGCCCCTGCAGCCGCTGGCCAGGGCGAAGGACGTGAGCCTTCGCACGGAGCTGGAGGAGGGCTGCGTCGTCATGGCCTCGGTGGATGAACTGTTCCCCATTATTTTTAACCTGACGGAAAACGCCATCAAATACAACGTCCCCGGCGGCAGCGTGACGCTGTCTGTCCGGGGAGAGGACGAGCGGGTGGTGCTCACGGTGGCGGATACCGGCATCGGCATCCCGGAGGAGGACCTGCCCTATATTTTCGACCGCTTTTACCGGGTGGACAAAGCCCGGTCCCGGGAAGCCGGCGGCAGCGGTCTGGGACTCAGTATTGTACACGACGCGGTGCTCACCCTGAACGGCAGCATCGAGGTCGGTCAAAATATGCCGCAGGGAACGGTATTCACCGTCCGTTTCCCGCGGCCAGGTTCGGAGGAAACAGGAAAATGAACAACATCGCAAGAATACGCAGCCAGCTGACTGAGCGGAATCTGGACGCCGTCCTGATCATGGACGAAAAGAACCAGCGCTATGCCGCGGGCTTCCCCTTTACCGACGGCGCCGTGCTGGTAGGGCGGGAACAGGCCTGGCTCATCACAGACTCCCGCTATGTGGAGGCGGCCCGGAAGACCGTGCCGGACTTTGTCCAGGTGCAGCAGTATGACCGGAGCCGGCGCCTGGTATCCATCCTGAAGGAGGACCTGCAGGCGGCAAAGGTGCAGCGGCTGGGCGCGGAGGAGCAGAAACTGAGCTATGGCCAGTACAGGAATCTGGAGAAGGCCTTGGGCATGGAGCTGCTGCCTGCCCAGGAACTGCTGACCACCCTGCGCGCATCCAAGAACGCGGAAGAGATTGAGAGCATGATTCAGGCCCAGCGCATCAGTGAGAAAGCGCTGGAGGAGGTTCTGCGGATCATCCGGCCCGGCATGACCGAGCGGGAGGTCATGGCGGAGCTGGTCTATCATATGCTGAAAAACGGCAGCGAGGGCAATTCCTTTGACCCCATCGTGGTCACGGGGAAAAACACCAGCATGCCCCACGGGGTCCCCGGCGATACGGTTATCCGGGAGGGCGACTTTGTCACCATGGACTTCGGCAGCCTGAAAAACGGCTACTGCTCCGACATGACCCGTACTGTCGCCGTAGGCCATGCC
>CAMVIC010000185.1 GCA_947167435.1 uncultured Clostridia bacterium
GGAAAAACGATCTCGTGCTGGCGGTTCTGTCCGAGGGCTTCTATGCCGAGGGCGGCAAAACGGGCGCGCTGCTGGATCTCATCGCCGCGGGGGCGGAGAACGTGCTGCCGATGCAGCTGGACGCGGCGCCCATCCCGGACACGCTGAAAAACGCACTCTACGCCCGCAACATCATCCCCGCCTCAGGGCGGGACGCGGCACATACCGCCGAGCGCATCCTTGACGCGCTGCCGAAGCAGAAGTCGAAGCTGCCCCTGATCCTCGGTGTGGCGGGAATCGTGCTGCTCTCCGTCGTCGGCCTGCTGCTCTGGCGGGCCAAGCAGCCCCCGGTGGAGGAGGCCGTGCCGGTCATGGCGGAGACGGTCGGGGAAATCTATATCCCGGCCGGGCTCACCGAGGAGGATCTGGCCGCCATCGAGGACGTGGTCATCGTTGGCGACTATTTCGGCTATTATACCGACGCGGATTTCCGCGAGGCCGGAGAACACTGGCTCAACGTCTATGACGACGTGGCCTATCGCACCTTTGATGACGACGTTCCCCGGTGGATCAGCAAGGAGGACGGGCACGCCTATACCATGACCCGCTACGACGATCTGCGCTTTCTGGAGCTGATGCCGAAGCTGCGGTTTCTGGAACTGGTGAATGTGGAGGCGGGTGCTGACTCGCTTCCGGATTTGAGCGAAGCCGCTATTCTGGAGGGCGTGTCCCTCTCCGATTGCGAAATTGACAGTCTGGACTGGCTGGCCGGAGCGCATATGCACAACTTCGACATGCACTCCACGCGGGTGACAGACTTTGCGGCTCTCAGCTCCTGCGAGAGACTGAGGACAGTTTTCCTTGATTTCTATCGGATGGAGGAGGCCGACCTCTCGGCCTTTGCCCCGCCCGCGCTGGAACACCTGGAGATCTGCAACGGGCAGGATCTGCGCGGCGGGCTTGACCTTTCCGCCCTCTCTGCCTGTACAAAGCTGCGCGAATGCCGGCTGGATGCTGATCTCCCGCTCGCCGATCTGTCTTTCCTCGCCGACGCGTCAAAGCTGGAAGCGCTATACATTTACAATCTGCATGAGCTGCGGGATATCTCCGCGCTGAACGGGATGAAAAATCTCAAAAATTTGGACATCCAGTACTGCGAGCGCGTCACGGACTATACGCCCATCGCGGGCTGTTCTTCCCTGGAGCAGATCCATCTCCAGTGTGACTACAACCCCGACGCCCTGCGGGACGCCTCCTTCCTCGCCAATCTTCCCAGACTGTGGGATATCGGGCTTTACAGCTGCAATCTGAACGACCTGGACTTTCTGGAGGGCAAGCCGGATAACGGGAGATTGTGTCTGGGCTTTGCCGGGGATATCCGGGACTATTCGGGGCTTGCCTATGTCAAGCACTATGACTGGCTGCATCTGAATCCGCGCCGGGTAGGTGGCAGCCGCTTCGGCGATCTCTCGGCCGTGCTGCCCTATCTGGAGGGCGCCGAGGTGAAAAACCTGCACCTGCACGACTGCGGCGGCATCGACCTGAGTC
This sequence comes from uncultured Clostridia bacterium, assembly GCA_947167435.1. Next base: position 1,528 of record CAMVIC010000185.1, read on the forward strand.
TGCTGCCCAAGGTCACAGAGAGCCTGGAGATCTGGTACGGCGATCTGACCGACCTGAGCACCCTGCCGGATTGGGGCATCAAGAGACTGATGCTGTATGACTGCCAGTACCTCACGAGCCTGGACGGCATACAGAGCCTGCCCGCTTATACACAGCCCGGCTCTTTGACCCTTACGGTCGCGGGCTGCCCGCGTCTGCGGGATTGGAGCGCCATTGAAAACGCCAGCCTGTCGGGTCTGGAGCTGCAGGGCGTCTACTCGCTGCCGGTATTCGACGGCATTGGCTTCGGCTCCCTGCGGCTGGAGAGCATCGAGGAGCTGAGCGATCTGAGCATTCTCTCCGCTCTGTCGGACGGTCACAGCTATAACAGCATAGCACTGGTGGGCCTGGACGCCATCAGCGACCTCTCCCCGCTGCGCCGCCTGCAGATCAAGCATCTGGAGATCCCGCCCCAGGTGGCAGATCAGGCGGAGGAGCTGGTGGAGGCCGGGATCGTGGGTGACTACGAGGTGGCCTACCCCGACGGCAGCTGGCAGCCTTTCGACGGCGCGATGGAGCTTCTGAGCCTGGACGAGCTGGAGACCCTGCCCGCGGCTTTGCTGCGGCGGGTGGAGCGGCTCGGCATCGCGGGCGATGCGCTGTTCGATTTCGACCGCTATGACATCTGGGAGGACTGGGAGCACAGGGACCGGAACGGCAATCCGGCGCTGCAGCTCCATGACCGCAAGACGGACGCGGTGACGCCCCTCTCCCCGGGTGTGATTACGGATCTGAGCAGCCTCAGCGCCCTCACCGGCCTGCGGGAGCTGTACCTCTACGGCCAGCCGATCCAAAGCCTGGACGGTATTCAGGTGTTCTCCTCGCTGGAGGACTTTTCCGCCAAGGGGTGTGCAGAGCTGACTGACGCCTCCGCTCTCTTCGCCCTGCCGGAGCTGCGCTGGGTGGAGCTCAAGTGCACGCCGGTGGATTCCATCCAGGGCGTACAGAATCTGCCGGAGCTGCGGTATCTGAACGTCTCCAACACAAAGGTGGACGATCTGACGCCTCTGGCGGAGTGCGACTTCTCCGCTGCGGAGGAAGACATCGGCTTTGACCTGGACTGCAACGAGCTGAAACTGGGCGAGGAGGATTTCGCCGCCATCGCCCATATCCGGCGCTTTGGGGGTCTGGCCTTCACCGACGCCGATCCCGCCGTTTGGATCGACGCGCTGTCGGACAGCGAGATACATTATTTCGGCGCTGCGGGAGACCTGCAAAGCAACGAGGACCTGGCTGCCTTCGTCTCGGATCATCCGGAGCTGCGACAACTGTTCCTGGGCTGGGCGGAGGATATTACCGATCTGACGCCGCTGCTGGCGCTGGAAAACCTGGAAAGAGTCGAAATCAACGGGGACATGCGGGAGGCCATCGCCAGCCTCGACGGGCAGAGCTGTGACTGGCTGGAGATCCAAAACTGATGGACACAGAGAAGACGATCCCGATCATCATCGGGGTCACCGGACACCGGGCGATCCGGGAGAAAGACCGTCCGGCGCTTACGGTGGCGGTAAAGGCGGAGCTGGAAAAGCTTCGCGGGCTTTGTCCCCACTCGCCGCTCGTGATGCTGAGCTCTCTCGCGGAGGGTGCTGATCTCCTGTGCGCCGACGCGGCGGAGGAGTTGGGTATTCCCCTGATCGCGGTACTTCCCCGGGGGCGGACGGATTACGAGCGGGATTTCAGCCCGGAGGCGCTCGAGCGCTTTGCCCACCACTGTGAGCGCGCGGAGCAGGTGTTCGTCTCGCCGAGCACAGAACCCCTTCCCCCAGATGGCGTCAGCCGGGCGTATGCGTTTCGGCAGGCCGGGATCTATGTGGCGTCCCACTGCCATGTGCTGCTGGCCCTCTGGGACGGAGAGCCGGGGAAATATGGCTGCGGCACGGCGGAGACGGTGGACTTTGCCCTGAACGGCAGTTATGATCCCGCGTCCGGCCTGTCCCCGCGCTCCGGCAGCAACGAGGCCGTGATCCACCTTTACACGCCGCGGGTGGAAAGTACGGAAAAGACGGCCGGTACGGTGGCCATTCTGGGAAATCAGGATGCCGTTTGGGACATACTCCGCAAAACGGACGACTTCAATCAAAACGCCTCGGAGGTCTCATCAACGGGGAACTCCCGGCTCCCTGCCTGGCATGACGGCGACCCCGCTCTGAAGAAGATGGAGACGATCAGCCGCATCGCGGGAAAACTCAGTCGACAATATGCCGGGCGTTATCGGCGCGTGCTTGCCTTGCTCGCTGTGGCCAGCGCCCTGGTTACCTTTGCGTTTTTACTGTACGACGAGGCGCAGGCGATCTGGATGATCCTTGTCTGCGGCGCGATGCTGCTTGCCGCCTGGGGCTGTCAGCGCTATGCCGTGCGTTCGGACTGTCACCGCCGCTATATCGAATACCGCGCGCTGGCCGAATGTCTGCGGGTGCAGACCTATCTGCGCTATGCGGGAAGCGGCATCCAAGCCTTCGCGCTGCTGTCCTGGACGCAGCAGGAGGAGACCGCGTGGATCCTGGACGCACTCTGCGCCCTGACGATCGGAAACGCACCGGGAGAGGCGCACGATATTCGTTCCTGCTGGGTGGATGCGCAGCGGGAGTACCACCAAAAAGCGGCAAAGAGCGCGGAAGAAAAGCTCTCTGCCAGTGACCGCACCGTGCGTTTTGCGCTGATTCTGAGCGTGGGGTTATATCTGCTGGGCGTGGGCTACGAGCTGCTTTGCGGCGGACTGGTGTTCCGGCCCACTGTCGCGGTAGGGGATGTGGAGCTTTGGCGCACGGTCTTGAAAATCCTGATGGGGACGATCTCCGCCGTGACGCTCTTTGTGGCGAATTTCTACGGGC